>JBLIKS010000004.1:0-28554 GCA_047635555.1 Candidatus Azotimanducaceae bacterium | reverse complement strand
GGATCGGCAATGTCCGGGTCCTGAAACGCCTCGCCGAGCCACCCGAGGTCGAGGCCGTTCGAGAAGAACTTGCCGGTTCCGGTCGTGACCAGCGCGCACAGCGCATCGGGTTCGGCCGCTGCTGCTTCGACCTCGTCGAGTACCGCGTTCCACGCCGCCACCGAAGTGGGGTTGAAGCGATTCTCGCCGTCGTTCATCGTCGCGACGAACACGTCGCCTTCTTTACGGAGTTCGACCATCCGGTGAACCGTAGACGGCAGGACGTCCGTCAACTCAGTGGGCCGGTGCCGGTTGGGCACCCCGAATGAGGCGGCCCGGGAGGGCACCTGTGGCTTCGCCATTGCGGTAGGTCTCGACGCCAGCGACGAACGTGTGCGCCCACCCTTCAGCGCGCTGCAACAGCCGCTTGCCGCCCGCTGGGAGGTCGGCGACGATCTCCGGCTTGTATAACCGCAGATTGTCGTAGTCGACGATGTTGATGTCGGCTCGGTAACCCGGAGCCAGTACGCCACGGTCGAACAGGCCGACTGTCCGAGCGGTGTCGCGGCAGTGCTGCTGTACGAGGTAGGGCAGGGGCAGGGTGCCGCGTTCACGATCGCGACCCCAGTAGGCGAGCAATGTGGTCGGAAAGGATCCGTCGCAGATCGTGCCGACGTGGGCACCGCCATCGCCGAGACCCGGCACGGTGAACGGGTGACTCAGCATCTCGTGCAGGCCGTCGAGCGTGCCGTCGACGTAGTTGAGAAAGGGGAGGTAGATCAGGCCCTTGCCATCGCCGACGCCGTGGTTGTCGAGCATCGCGTCGAGTGCAAACTCTTCGGAGGAGACGCCTGCCCGGGCGGCGCGAGCTGCAATCGACTCCTCGAGTGACGGCTCGTAGTCGGGTTCGTCGGCCATTTCAAACAGCAGGTCGAACCGCCCGACGAGGTTCCCGCCAAGCTTGGCCTTCGAAACTTGGCCCGCCTCGGTCAGGAGCCGCGCCCGAAAGTCAGGATCGCGCAGCTGCGCGATTTTTTCGGCGAGCGGGAGGTCGGCGATCTCGCGGTACACCGGGTTGGTCAAAAACGGATTGAGCGTGCATTCCAGGCCGAGGATCAAGCCCACGGCGCGCGCTGCCACTTGTCCGGTGAGCTCGAGGCCATCGGCGCGTGCCGCACTGATGTGGTCGAGCCAGACCCGGAAGTCGTCGGGTGCCATCGGATTCCTGACGACCGAAATGGACAGCGGACGACCCGAGCGTTCCATCATCAACCGCAAGGTCGCGAATTCGGCGTCGACATCGAGAAAGTCGGACACGACTTGGAGGACACCGCTGCCCGCAGCGCCGATACCTTCGGCGATACCGATCAGTTCGTCGGGCGCAGCGGTGAGCGTGGGCGTGTATGCGCCCGTCGACGTCTTGTGGTTTCGGGTTCGGCTGGTGGTGAATCCGAGCGCACCGGCTTCGATGCCCTCGCGGGCGAGTTCGGCCATTGCCGCGATGTCGTCAGCAGTGGCGTCTTCGTGGTTGGCGCCGCGTTCGCCCATGACGTGGAGTCGCAGTGCGCCGTGGGGAACCTGGGCAGCGATGTCGATGTCGTGCCGCCGTTCGTCGACCGCGTCGAGAAACTCGCCGAAGGTGCTCCAGTTCCACTGCAGCCCTTCGTGGAGGGCTGCGCCGGGAATGTCCTCGACGCCTTCCATCAGCTCGATGAGCTTGTCGTGGTTTGATGCGACCACTGGGGCAAAGCCCACACCACAGTTGCCCATTACCGCAGTGGTGACGCCGTGCCAGGAGGACGGGTGCATCCGCGAGTCCCAGGTGGCCTGGCCGTCGTAGTGGGCATGGATGTCGACGATGCCGGGAATCACGAGCGAGCCCGACGCGTTGACCACAGTGTCGGCTGTGCCTGCGAGGTCGGCGCCCACTGCGACGATGACGCCGTTGCTGACGGCGATGTCAGCAATTCGTGCGTCGGCCCCCGTGCCGTCGATCACTGAACCGCCGCGAATCAGAAGGTCATAATCAGCCATGTCACAGTCTTGCGGAGTTGTTGTCAGAGAGAACGACCGAAGCTCCGTGCCACTGGTTCGTCCACGTTGGGATTTCCGGTGATCGAGTCATCGAAGTTCGAAATATCGTCGAGCGCCTCGGCGACGTTGCAGCGGTCATCGACCTCAGTTTCGACGTGTCACCTCGCCGGGTCACGGGCTTTGGTGGTCCGAACGGATCGGGCAAGAGTATGACGATGCGCTGCAGAACATTTCGACTGCGGTAACGACTCGGTCGACATCCTCGTCGGTGATCTCGATCGAAAGGGCGATGAAACCTCGGCGCGCGGTGTAGATGCCGACGGCGAGAAGGTGAAAAAAGAGGAGCTCCTTGAGACGGTCATCGGCGTCGGCGAGATCGTTCGCAGAGTTCACCGGGCCAGCGATGCCGTGGAGGTTCATGAGGGAACCGACACCGGTGACGCACATTGGCATCTGGCGGTCGGCGAAGACCGCGTTGAGGCGGTTGCGGAGGTCGTCACCCCGATGGTTCGTTGCGTGCAGGACGTCGGCAGTGAGCACTTCGGTCAACGCTGCAACGCCGCCTGCCATCGACGCCACGTTGTTGTTGAAGGTGCCGGCATGGCCAAGTGTGCCGCCGCGGCGAGGGTCGAACGCAGCCATGAGGTCGTCTCGGCCCCCGAAGGCGCCGAAGCTGAGCCCGCCAGCGAGGTACTTGCCGAGTGTGGTCATGTCGGGCGTGATGCCGATTTGTTCTTGAGCGCCACCGACGGCGAGTCGGGAGGTCATCACCTCGTCGAAGATGAGCACGCTGCCGTGCTGGGTGGACGCGGAGCGGAGCACGGCGAGGAAGTCGGGGTCGCCCGGAATGCAGCCACCCGAACCTTGCATCGGCTCGACGAGCACGGCAGCGACCCGATCGCCGTGCTCGGCCATCGCCGCCTCGAAAGCTGCCCTGTCGTTGTAGGGAAGGATCAGCCAGTCGTGTGGCACATTGACCGGGTTCGGGCCTGAGCCAAACGTGATAACGCCGCCGTGATACCCGTTCTCGAACACCACGATCTTCGAGCGACCGGTGTGATGGGTGGCGACGGCGAGAGCCATCAGGTTCGCCTCGGTGCCGGAGTTGGTAAAACGCACCTGGTCGATCGACGGGAAACGATCGACAATCAACTCGGCGAGTCGGACCTCGTCGCTGTGTACAGAGCCGAGCGACCAGCCGCGTTCGAGCGCGGCCCGTACGGCGGCTAAGACGGGTTCCGGAGAGTGGCCGAGCAAGCCGGCGGTGTAGTTGCCGAGGAGGTCAAGGTACTCGTACCCGTCGATGTCGAAGAGCAAGCGACCGTGTGCTCGTTCAACGCGGAATGGAAACGGTTCGAACTGGAGCACCGACCGCGTGTTGCCGCCCGGCATCACGCGGCGGGCGCGATCGGCCCAGCCCGCACTTTGGGGCCGGGCTGCCGCGTATGCAGTGCGGGCAGCTTGAACGGCATGATCGAGATCCATCATGAAATCTTTCCAGACTGCCGGTCACTTCTCGCGAACACGAAGTCGATCGGCGTCGGATCGGTAGCCGGAAGTCAGCTGGCTGATGCGAACCGGTCGATGTCGGCACGGTGACCGGCCACCACGACGAGGTCGTTGGCACCAAGGACGGTGTCTCGCTCGGCGTAGGTGAACGCACCCGACTCAGGCTTGACGCACACGACGGTCACCTTGAAGTCCCGGCGCAGGTTTGTTTCGCCGAGTTGTTGGCCAACGAGCCAGGGCGGTGTCACGGTTTCGATGAGGACGAAGTCGCCGTCGAGTGACAGGTACTCGATGACCTCTCCCGTGAGGAGGTGTGCGACGCGTGTGCCCATCTCGGCTTCGGGGAAGACAACGTGGTGTGCTCCAACACGGCTGAGGATTCGTCCGTGTGGCTCGGTGAATGCCTTGGCCCAGATGTTTGGGATCTCAAGGTCAGACAGCGCGGCGGTCGTCAGCACGCTTGCTTCGACGTCGGCGCCGATACAGACGGCAACGGTGACTGCATCGGCGACCCCCAGCTGCTTGAGTGCCTTCGGGCTCGTCGTGTCGGCCTGGGCGACATGGGTCAGCACGCCACTCAGCTCCTGGACTCGTTCGCCATCGGCGTCGATCCCGAGCACTTCGTGGCCCATGTCAATGAGTGTCGTCGCGAGTGCGCTGCCGAAGCGGCCGAGGCCGATGACAATGAATTCGCCGGTGTGTTCGACGTCGCGGTGGAGACCGCGAAACATCGTATGGAGCAGTTTGTCAGCCAATGATCGGCCTTTCTTCTGGGTATCGGTAGGCGCGGGCGCGGTCGCTGTCGCGCAGCGCCAATGCAGTGACGAAGGTGACGGGCCCGACGCGTCCGGCGAGCATCACGACGACGAGGGAGATGTGTCCGAGGGTGCTGATGGCTCCGGTGACGCCGGTTGATAATCCGACGGTGCCGAATGCAGACGCTGATTCGAACAACGCTGCGGTCAGACCGATGCCGTCACTGGCCATCAGAACGAGTGAGACGCCGGTGACCATGGCAACCGAGAGCAGCGCGATCGTGACCGCCTGGCGGGTCATTGATGTTGGCAGCCTGCGGCCGAACACGTTGACGTCTTGATCGCCGCGTGCTTCGGACCAGATCATCAGGCCCAGCACAGCGAACGTCGTGACTTTGATGCCGCCACTGGTCGAGGCGGGGCCCGCTCCGATGAACATCAGGGTGCTGATGACGAGGAGTGTCGGCTCGTTCATTGCACCGACGTCGACCGTGTTGAAACCGGCGGTTCGGGGCGACACACCCTGGAACCAGCCAGCCAGCAACTTGTCACCGATACCGAGTTGGCCAAGCGTCGCTGAGTTACTCCACTCGAATACGAGCACGACGACCGGACCGATAACGAGCAGAGCGGCAGTGGCGAGCAACGTGATCTTGAGGTGGAGGCTCCAGGGGATCACGCTCGATCGCGGTTGCCCCGTCCGGTGGTGCAGCGTCATTGGCAGGCTTGCTTCAACCCGTTTCGTCGTGGATGCCCGACGTCGGCTGATCTCGACGAGGATCGGAAATCCGAGACCGCCGACGATGAAGCCGAGCGTGATTGCGATGACGACGACTGGGTCGCCGACGAAGCTGGCGAGGTTGTCTGAGTACAACGAGATGCCCGCGTTATTGAATGCGGTGACACCGTGGAAGATGCCTGAGTACAGCGCATCGCCGAAGTTGTCTTCGTACCCGCCCTGCCAGAGCCGGACGGTGAGGACTGCTGCGAGTGAGCCTTCGACGGCGAGGGTGATGCGTGCGATGTAACCAATGAGGGTCTTCAGATCGCCGATGTCGACCGCCCCGATTTCGGCTTGCGCAAGCATCCGTTGCCGCAGTCCGACGCGGCGCGAAGCAACGAGGGCCAGCACCGATCCAATGGTCATGATGCCGAAGCCGCCAATTTGTACAAGGGCGAGTAAGACGAGTTCACCGAAGAGGGAGAAGGTTGCGATATCGACGGTGGCAAGCCCAGTGACAGTGGTTGCCGAGGTCGACATAAACAGCGCGTCCTCGACTCCAAGCCCGCTCGAGCCATCAACGGAAACGGGCAACAGGAGGAGCAGCGTCCCGAGAGTGATTAACCCGGTGAACGCAAGAACAACCAGCTGCGCAGGGTTGCGATTCACTCCGCCGGACCGGGCCACCACCCGAGTGTACGGCGGTCACACTGTGCCAGGCACAGCGTGACCGCTCTCGTGAATCCGCTTTGGGGTGTTCCTATCTCGTGGTCAGGCTGCTGCGAGCTGTACTGCGTCGACGCGCTCCTTGGCGGCTGCGAGCGCACCTTCGGGATCGACGTTCAGTTGGTCCGCAGCGATGACGGTGACGTCGGTGAGGCCGAGGAATCCGAGGAAAGTTGTGAGCCAGGTAGACGAGAGGTCCATCGGTGAGCCGACGGGGACGCCGCCCGATGCGACGATCACGTAGACCGGCTTGTTTGGAATGAGGCCCTCGGGGCCGGTTGGCGTGTACTGGAAGGTCGTGCCGGCGCGTGCGACGAGGTCGGCCCAGGCCTTGAGTGCGGCGGGCGGGCCGAAGTTGTAGATCGGGAGGCCGATCACGATGGTGTCGGCGTCAAACAGTTCTTGGATCGCAATGTTGGCGTCTGCGAGTTCAGCATTCTGTGCATCGGTGCGGTCGGCTTCGGGGGTCCACATGGCGCCGAGCGTTGATTCGCTGAGCAGAGGAATGCCATCGGCGAGATCGCGGACGGTGACATCGGCGTCAGGGGCAATGCGGCTGATGAGTCGATCGGAGAGCTGGCGGCTGACGGAATCGGCGGTGCGTGCGGAGGAATCGATACGGAGGAGCTTGGACATGGAACAGATTGTAACCACAATCATTGTGCCCGCAATTAAATAGAAGTCACAGGCAGTCCCGGGAATATTTCGGTGCGACAAGCCCCGATCCGCGTCGACGCGAGTTACGCCGGGGTCAGGCGGTCGTGGACAATGATCGTCGGGTCAGCGTCGAACTCGGGCTGCGGGGCCTGCAGCTTGGCGAGCGCATCAGCGCGTTCGGCGTCGGTGAACGACCGAGTCGTGAGGCAGAACTCGACCATGTTGCCGGATGGGTCGCTCAGGTAGATCGAGGAACAGAAGCCGTGATCGATTTCGATCACCTGGTGGCCGTGCTGCTGCCAGCGTGTGCGATGACGGTCGAGGGCCTCACGGGACGGGGCGTCGAAGGCAATGTGGTTGACCCAGCCCGGCAGGCCAGCGGCCGCATTGATGTCCACCTGATAGTCGCCGAGGGATTCGTCCTGGATTTCCCAGAACGCGATCAGATCGCGATCGGCATCGTCACGATCCTCAATGTCGGTGTTTGTGGCGTAGAAAAAGTGCTTACTGAATCCGGCGTGGTTTGGCGCACCCGTGGTGTTCGGGGTCGGGCCGACGTGGACCTTGACCAATTCAAAGCCCATCACCTCGGTGTAGAACTCGTGGGTTGCCACAGCATCGTGAGTGGCGAGTGCAACATGATGGAACCCCATTGCATCAGTCTCGCGCATCCACAACGTCAGAGTGCTGGCGGTCTGGCGTGGTGTTGCCTGCAATGTTCGGCATGCTGTTCTGCATGTTCCTCGGCGAAGATCTACTGGCGTACCTCGTGCTCGCCTTTGGTGCCGCACTCTGTGTCGGCAACTTCATGGCAGTCGTGCGGCCGCCCGAACGGCAGCTCGACGAGGGACACCTCGAACGTGCTCCGGTCGGCCGATCCCTGCTCTATTCGGGAATCGGTCTCTTGGCAGCGGTCTGGGCGTTGGCCTCGCTCGTCAGCGGGTAGAACCATCACGTCCGGTTGCGCTCGCGCCTCGGTCTCAGGTCTCAGGTCTCAGGTCTCAGGTCTTGGAGACGAGGCTGAGGTTCACCACGTTGCCCGAATTGTCGACGTAGCTGCTGATGTTGATGGTCCAGGCTTCGCTTTCGTAGGTCCGCTGCGCGGCGCTGCCACCTTCGGTCTTGGAGTCGAAACGACTTGTTTCGGTGAATCCTGCAGCATCGAGGGCAACTGCGTAGGCATCGGTGAAGTCGATGGCGCTGCCGTTCGGTGAGCCGAGCAAGGTCATGAGCGTCTCGCCCTCGGCCTTGATGAACGAGCCCGAGTCGATGACGAGACCGTCTGGACGGGGGACGCTGTTTGGCCATTCGGCCGGAATCTCGGTGACGACTCGGAAGACGGATTCGCCGTCGTCGGATTGGACCGAGATGCCGCCTTCGCCGTTGAGGTCGATTTCGACGTTCTCGCCGGTCTCGGATTCGATGATGCGCTCGGCACCCTCTTCGGTGATCTTTTCAGCGATCGCACCGCAGCCACTCGTCGCGAGCATCAGTCCGGCAGCGGCGATGGCGCCGAGGGCGCGTCGGCGACCGGTTGGCATGCTGATCGGGCTGATCGGGCTGATCGGGCTGATCGATGGGCGCATTTCGTGAGGGTCCTTTCTGGTGCCATCGGTGCGACGGCAGGTGTGGTTGTCAGCGTTCGAGAGCATCGTCTCGTTCGTTTCCTGCACTTTTCTCCCAATTACCTGCGAGGTTTGTGGGGTGAGTTCTGGAAGCCCCCTGCAAATCTCGTTCGTCGAGTCGGCGTCGCGGCTCAACACTCTGCCCGACGCAACCGTCGAAGTTGCGTTCGTGGGTCGATCAAATGTGGGCAAATCCTCACTGATCAACGCACTCGCCAACCACAAGCAACTCGCCCGTGTGTCCAATACGCCTGGACGGACGCAGTTGATCAACCTTTTCAGCCTCGACGAAGGTGATGGCCTCGGCACACTCGTTGACCTTCCCGGCTACGGGTATGCCAAGGCGTCCAAATCAGTGCGCCGCGACTGGCCCGCAATGATCGAGGGCTACCTCCTTGAGCGCGACTACCTGGTGATGGTCTTCATCCTGATCGATGGCGAAATTGGCCCGACGAAGCTTGATCAGCAAATGCTCGACTGGTTGCGTCAGAGCGAGGTTCCGCACACGGTCGTGGCCACGAAGCACGACAAGGTCAAGTCCTCTCAGCGAGCGACGCGCAAGAACAAACTTGCTGCAGGATGCCAGCTGGAGAAGGGCGACATTGTCTGGGTCAGCGCGTCCAAAGGCATTGGTATCGACATGCTCCGCGGTCTGGTTCGCTCGCATCTCCTGCACTGATTTCACGTTCCGCAGCGGGTGGCTTATTTTGCACAAGCGGGGTTACCAATGGGTAGGTCCGTAGCTTCTGCCATATGACTGCGTTCGTGTTTCCGTCAGTGTCGATCACCGGGACCGGTCTGTTCACACCACCCGAGTCGATCAGCAATGCGGAGCTGGCTGCTTCGCTGACCGCATCGGTCGAGAAGTGGAACGGTGCGCGCTCCGCTGAAATCGAGGCGGGCACTGTCGAGGCGCGCTCGGCGCCTGACGAAGCGTTCATCGTCAAAGCCTCAGGTATCGAGTCGCGGTACGTCATGGAGAAGTCCGGTGTGCTCGACCCCGACCGGATGCGGCCTCGGCTCGAGACGCGCTCCGAAGACGAGTTGGGTATTCAGGCTGAGATGGCAATGCCCGCCATTCGCGAAGCCCTTGCCCAGGCTGGTCGCAAAGGCAGCGATGTCGACGCAGTGATCGTTGGCTGTTCGAACCTGCAACGTGCCTATCCGGCGGTGGCCGTCGAGCTCCAAGACGCACTCGGTGCGAGCGGTTGGGGGTACGACATGAACGTGGCGTGCTCGTCGGCAACGTTCTCGATCCAGGCAGCGGTCGATGCGTTGCGGAACGGATCGGCGAAATGCGTGGTGGTCGTCAACCCCGAGATCACGTCCGGGCACAACAACTTCGAGCTGCGCGACTTCCATTTCATTTTTGGCGATGCCTGCACTGCACTGGTGCTTGAACGAACTGACGAAGCGGTCGCCGACGGGTTCGGCGACGTTGCGCACCGTTGGGAAGTGCTCGGCACGAAGCTGGCAACGCAATTCTCTAACAACATCCGCAACGACTTCGGTTTTCTCAACTCCTCTGAGGTCGACGAACGCGATCCGCACGAAGTGGTGTTCCGTCAGAACGGTCAGATGGTGTTCCGTGAGGTCTGCCCGATGGTTGCTCAACACATCACTACACACCTCGCTGAACTTGATCTCGACGCGTCGGCGGTCCGTCGATTTTGGTTGCACCAGGCGAACCTCAAGATGAACCAGCTGATCGCGAAGGGGGTGCTCGGCCGAGTCCCTGACGACGACGAAGCCCCCGTGATTCTCAACGAGTACGCGAACACGAGTTCGGCCGGTTCGATCATTGCATTCCACAAGCACCGGGCCGACCTTGATGCGGGCCAACTCGGCGTGATTTGTTCCTTCGGCGCTGGCTACTCGGTCGGCAGCGTCATTGTTCGCAAATCCTGAGTTGCGCGATCAGGCCCCTGCCGGTCGATTTGCTGCGAATCAGGTGCTCGTGAAGGCTTGGGAGGCTCCGTTTGATTTACCGCGGAGGGCTTCGATTGGGTCGCGCACGTCGTCGATGTAGCCCAGTGCATACGCCCCGATCCGGTAGCCCATGAGACGCAGTAAATCGTCGGGCAATTCAGCTGCGACGTCGGCGGGTACGGACAGGTATTGGTTCTCTTCTTGGCGCAACCAACCAACGTTGTAGGTCAGGTTCAATCCGACCCGGACCTCGTCAGAATCGTTGGCCCCGCCGCCGTGGTACACCTTGCCGGTGTAAAGCAGGCATGACCCCTTTGTCATCTCGGCTGGGACTGACTCCTCGTGTTTGCGGCCGAGGTCGATCGGGTCGGCTTGGCTGCCAGGGATCAGCCGCGTGGCACCGTTGCGTTCGGTGAAGTCGGTCATCGCCCAGATCGTGTTGCACTGGACGTGGTAGTCGCTCGGGAACTCGAAGAAGTCGAAGGCCCACTCGTCGCGATGGATCGACTGGCTCGGCGAGCCTGGGCCAATCGCAATGGTCTGGGTCAGGTGGACTTGGAACGACTGTGCTTTGTGGAGCAGTTTCTCGGTGACAGCGAGGATGGTCGGATGCTGAATCAGCTCGTGGCTTGATGGTGAACGTGCAATCAGTGCACCGGATCGGCGGGTGCTTTTGCCCGTGAATTTGTCGCCGCCGACTGCGGTGGCATCGATGTGCGGCTGCATCTCGGCCATGACGGCGTCGACCTGCTCGTGCGATGCGAGCCCGTCGATGATCAGCGCGCCGTCACGTTCGAGCACGGCATGTATCTCATCAATCGAAGCGCCGGCCGTAAAGTGTGTGATCACGTTCCCCATGTCGTCCTCCGTGATTTACCTTCTGCCGCCGTCCACCAAGAACTGCTGCGCTGTGCAGGCGCCGCCGTCGTCGGCGGCAAGGAACAACACCATTTGCGCAAATTCGGCAGCGTAGATGCGGCGCTTGATGGCCTGGTCGTGCAACGTGCCCGCTTCGCCTTCCGGGCTCCACCACTTGGTGAGCTGACGGTCGGTCGCAACCCAGCCGGGCAAGACGGTGTTGACGCGCACATTGTCGGGCCCGAACGTCCGGGCGAGTGTCCGCGTGATGCCTTCGACGGCTGACTTCGCGACCGCGTAGCCAGGGAAGAAGTCTTCCTGCATCATGTAACTGCTGGAACCAATGTTGACAATCGAGCCGTTCTGCGCCTCGATCATCCCGGGAGCAACCGACTGAATGGCGAAGAAGTAGTGCCGCAGGTTGACGTTGAGGCGCTCGTCCCAGTAGTCGGGTGTCATCTCCTGCCACGTGTGGCGGTCGTCGCTCGCCGCATTGTTCACGAGCACGGTGATCCCACCGAGCTGTTCGGAGGCCGACGCAATTGCTGCCTGTGTTGCAGAAATGTCGAGCAGGTCGACCTCGAAGAACAACGGCGCATGCGCGGCGTCTACGGAGAGTCGCTCGAC
This sequence comes from Candidatus Azotimanducaceae bacterium, assembly GCA_047635555.1. Taxonomy (GTDB): domain Bacteria; phylum Actinomycetota; class Acidimicrobiia; order Acidimicrobiales; family Ilumatobacteraceae; genus Ilumatobacter_A. Next base: position 17,134 of record JBLIKS010000004.1, on the reverse strand, counting down.
CAATGCGTTGCCCTTGTCGGCTTGAATGTCGATGAAGGCGACCTTGCTCCCCTGCGCGACGAACTGCTCGACGATGCCAGCACCGATGCCGTCGGCGCCTCCTGTGATGAGCACGGTGCGGTCAACGAGTGACGGGTACGAGGCGTATGTGGTGTCGGGTGCAGCGGTTGGGTCGGTCATGTCAGCAGTCTTTCGTTGTGGTGCGATCGTCGCACCGGGTTCAGCAGAAGTACAGGTGGTCGGGATTCGTGACGAGCACTTGGTGGCGGAGGTCGTCTGTCGGCAGCCATTGTTCCAGCTGCGTCTTCAGTGTGCCTGGCGTCGGCGCCGGCGACTGCGCCGGGTGGGGCCAATTGCTGGCCCACAGCAGCCGGTCGGTGACCCGTTCGACAAGCGCGTCGATCAGCGGGAGGACGTCGGCATGATTGGTCCGGGCGTGGTCATCGTTATGGATTGGCTCGGTTGACGACTCATACGGGGCTGACAGCTTGACCCACGCGTGCCCAGCTTCGACCAGCCGGAGCAGCGCGGTGAAGTTGTCGTCGTCGGTTGGAACTGGTGGCATGTACCGGCCGATGTGATCGATCACGATTGCGGTCGGTAGTGCAGCGAGTTGGTCCTGTCGGGCTGCGAGCTCGCGGCCATTGCACTGCAGTTGGATATGCCACCCGAATGGAGCGATCTTCGCTGCCACGGTCTCCAACATCTGCCACGGCACAGCGCCTCCCGGCAGCATGTGGAAGCGAGCGCCGCGCACACCGAGTTTGGTCAGGCGACGGAGCTCGTCGGTACTCACCGAGGCGTCGACGACCATCACGCCACGAGCACGATCTCCGATTGTTGCCATCGCGTCGAGCTGGCACGAATTGTCGAGTCCGTAGGTGGTCGGCTGGACCACCACGACGCGTTCAAGACCGAGCTCGGTCTGCAGCGCGCTGTAGTCGTCAGCTGTCGCGTCTGGTGGACGCAGCACTGCGTCAGGCGCCGACGGATATCGCTCGTCGTAAAAATGCACGTGCGTGTCGCAGGCGTCTGTTGTGTTCATTTTTTGAAGTGAGCGAGCAGCCGCACGGCGGTATCGGCATTCACCGATCGGGCCGGGACCTTGCCGGCGATCATCGAGCTGATTTGCTCGACACTGCTCATTGCCTGAGCGTCGGCGTTCTGTGGAGTGAGGCCACCAAGGTGCGGCGTGGCAACGCACCGCTGATGAGATGCCAGCAGAGGGGCGGGGCGCTGGTCGGCAGCACGGCCGACGTCGAGGCCCAAGGCGCCGAGCTGGCCTGACTCGAGTGCAGCGAACACCGCATTGTCGTCGAGCAGTTCGCCGCGTGAGACATTAATGAGCGTGGCGCCCGGTTTCATCTGGGCGAGGAAGGCGGCGTCGACCAGGTTCTCGGTCTCTGGCGTGGCTTGCGCGAGCGGGAAGACAGCGTCGGCCTCGGCGAGGAGTTGGTCGCGCTCGACGAGTTCGGCTGTACCGCTGACTTCGGTGACGAACGGGTCGTGGACGATCACGCGCATGCCGATCCCGGCGAGCAAGCCGGCGAGATACGAGCCGATCGCGCCGTATCCCAGGATCCCCGCTGTTTGGCCCGCCAGTTGCCAGCCTGGTCGCTGTGGCGGCTGTTTCCCGTTGCGGTAGTCGATGGTCGATGCAGCGATCGTTCGAGCACAGTCGAGCAGGAGGCCGAGTGCGAGTTCGGCGGTCGACGGAACGAAGCTTTTGTCGGCGCGGGCGACCAGCACCCCCGCGGCGGAGGCTGCATCAACGTCGACCGTGCTGATGTCGACGGCACACCGCAGGAACGCGACAAGGTCGGGAAGTGCAGCAAACAATTCTGCTTCACCGGGTGTCGCGCGGTGCGCCACGATCACGTCGCAACCTGTTGCGGCCTCGATCAATTCGGATGTCGTCAGGTCACGTTCGAGCGGGTTGAGTACGACGTCGATAGGTGCGCCATCACGCTCGGTCAGTAATCGAAGCTCCGGGAGCGCACGGCCGTAGTAAGCCGCCAGGTCTTCGGGATTGTGGGTCACGAAGACGCGCATCGTGTTGAGCATAGGTTCGGTGGGGTCGCCCTTGCGTGTCGAATGCTGCGCCGGTCGTGCTGAGCGCTCCAGCAGAATCAGCCGAGGCGGTTGAGGATGTTCGAGGTGATCTTTTCGATCTGTGGGTCGCGTCCGGCGAGTCCGTGCGCCCAATCGGTTGAGCCGGATGTGATCACGGTGCCGCCACCGGGTGACGTGTAGCTGCCCAGCATTGCTTGGCCTGCCGCGATGCGTTTCACAGCGGCTTCGCTGCGATCGTCGAACACGCGTGACGCGAGAAACTCGATCTCCGACGGCTCGTGCGGCTTCGGCGGCCGTCCAGCGGTCGTGCGCGTGAAGTGGGCTGCCGGGACCATTGCAAGGATTTCGAACGACTCGGGTGTTCCGTCCGCGCCGGTGGGCACGGGGAGCCCGTCGACGGTGGTGTACTCGCAGCCGTCGCACTCGTAGCCGACGGTGGTCGCGGCGGCGCCGAGCACGTCGCCATAGTCGATGTCGGTGCCCTCAAACATCCAGTGATCGGGCCGGAACACGGTGTAGCCGCCAGCGCCGTTCGTGACTCGTTTGCCAATGCGGTGGTACCCGCCACGTGTGAACGACACCCCGGTCATGTGGTTCTCCGGCCGACCGATCAGGTGGTCGGACCAGATGCTGGTCAGCTCGGCGATGCGGTCGGTGTCGTAGACGGGATCGTTCTTGAACTGGCCCTTGTAACCGACCATGACCGAGGCGGTGCCGTCGACCGGGTCTTCCATGCGGACCTGCCACAGCGCGGTGTTGCCGGAGAAGAACGCGACGTTGCCACCGCTGGCGATGAAGCCTTCGACGGTGTCGCGCATTGGGCCTGACCAATACTCGTCATGACCGACAGACAGCAGCAGGCGGTAGTTGTTGACGATGCCCGGATGTTCATCGAGATCGGCATTGGTGATCACGTCGATGCCGTAGCCGTGCTGCTCGGCCCACGCGAGGAACGGCTGCTCCCAGTCGGGCCAGCCTGCTGACCCGGCCCATCCCGAAAGGTGGTTCATCCGGATGTAGCCGACATGGGTGTTCATGTCGCGATCCGGTGGGTGGGTCGTGGTGACGCGTCGGCCGGCCCCGGGCGGCTTGGACAGGTAGCCGCGGGCCATTGGTCGTTGCAACGATGCGTGCGTGCCGCCGTTGTAGAGGTTGCGGCCAGCGAAGTCGTTGTAGGCGTGCCAGGTGTTGGTGGCGAGCTGCAGCAGGATCGTATTTTTCGAGTCAGCGCTCGGCCGGACGACGACAAAGGCGTGGCTCTGGCGTGTCTTGCCGTCGACATCGATCGTCAGCAGCACCTCGTAGTAGCCCGACACCCAGTCGTGGCCCGGGGTGATCGTGGTGGCCACCGGCCAGCCACACCCGTTTGAATCGGCGTCGCGAGGTGTCGGATGATCATCAGCCTCGACCGTCTCGGCCCACACAACCGTCCGCTGCGCCCCAACGCGTGCGATCTCGACGCTGACTGGTCGGCCGCCCGCCGACGACAGGTGTAACCCGATCGACCCGCCCGGTGCAACAGATTGCGGCCAGCAGTATCCAGTGACGGTCTCGATTGCCATGCAGCGATCTTGCCAGGCACAGCAACGTCACACCGAGGTCAGACCCTGCTGTTACACCAAAGTGTGACAGTCGGTTTACGCGGCGGCGCGGGTCTTGCGCAGGATCGGGTCGACGAGGCCGAGGCCCTTGTCGGCGAGCCACATAACTTTGCCGGCCATGCCAGGAGTCTGATTGTCGACCAGGTTGCCCATCACGGCAAGCGTGATCTTGGCAATCGACTCGGTGCTGACCGACAGCGCCAGACCGGGCTTCAAGATCCACGGATGGCCGATCAGGAACGAGAAGCGACGCCCGGTGCGCAGGAACGCATCGAACTGCTCGCCAACCAACTGGTCGTAACGGGCCGGAGCATTGGCCGGGTTCTCGATGTACAGATCGACCGCGAGCATGCCGCTTTCCAACCCGTAGTCGATGCCTTCGCCGTTCATTGGATTGACGAGGCCGGCGGCGTCGCCGATCGCTACCCAACCGGCACCATGGCGTTTCTGCGTCGACATCGGCAGACGCCAGGCACGAGCCCGTTCGAGGTTGGGGCCGAGGTCCCATTCGGGCATGACCTGGTTGCGGTAATTCTCGAGCATCTTGTTGAGGTTCAGCTTCTTGAACCCCTTCATGGTTGACAGCGCGCCGCAGCCGATGTTGACCGTGCCGTCGCCGGCAGGGAACATCCAGCCGTAGCCGGGAACAGCTTTACCGTCGTCGCCCTTGAGTGACAGCAGCGCTTCGAGGTGGACATCGTCGTGTCGCGGTGTCTCGGCGTAGGTGCGAATGGCCAAGCCGAAGGTCTCACCTTCGACCCGGTCGGCACCGAGCATCTTGGCGACCTTGCCGACGGCACCGGCTGCGACGATCGTGAGGCCGGCGTGGATCTTGCGCGCATTGGGCCCAACGCCGGCTTCGACACCGAGCACTTTGTCGCCATCCATGATCGGGATTGCTTCGGTCTCGTAGACCATCTCGGCGCCGGCGGCTGCAGCGGCATCCATGAGCGCAGTGTCGAGACGGCGACGTGGCCAGACTGCTCCGTGATTCGGGAATCGTTCGGTGGTCGGCCAGTCGAGTTCGCGCACTCGCTTACCTGCGATCATCCGGAGGCCTTTGATGTAGTGGGCGTCGTCGAGCGGGATCTCAAGTTCGTTGAGCGCGCCGATCGCGCGCGGGGTCAGGCCATCGCCGCACACTTTGTCTCGGCCGTGTTTTGCCTTTTCGAAGACGATCACGCTGAGGCCGGCGCGCGCCGCTCGAATCGCTGCGGCAGTACCGGCTGGCCCGCCACCAATGACTGCGATGTCGTACTGCTCGGTGTTCACCTCTCCACGGTGCCGCAAATCGCGTGAAATTGCACCGTTGAGCGCGGCGATCATGGTGTGATCCGCGGCGCATGTCCACATTTGGCCGGAGAAAATGTGGCATTGGGGTCTTTAACGAATCTTGTGGTTTTGCGTAGCTGGCCTCTGACCTGGGACCTCTTTGATGGTCCATGTCAACCCGACAGAAACACTCCCCAAACAGAAACGAGCACATCATGAACAAGCGCATTCGTACCGGACTCATCAGCACCGCACTCGTGGCAGGCAGCCTCTTCGGCGCCAGCGCAGTGAGCGCCCAGGCCGACGACACAGTCACGCCGGACACGGTCATCGAACAGCCTGCCGATGTTGACAATGCCGACAGCGAGACCGGTGATCGAGGCCCACGCGGCGACCGACAAGAGCGCGGCGATCATGGAGATCGAGGCCCACGCGGCGATCGCGGCGACCGGGCCCAGGCAACTGCGGACCTGCTCGGCATCGACGTCGAGGACCTGCAGGCGGCCTTCCAACAAGGCCAGACCCTCGCCCAGATCGCCGAGGCAAACGGCGTTGACGTCCAGACGATCATCGACGCCAAGGTTGCGGCCAAGACCGAGCACATCAACGCCGCGGTTGAAGCGGGTCGACTGACCGCAGCTGAGGCCGACGAGAAGTTGGCCAACCTCGAAGCGCAGGTGACCACCCGGGTGAACGAAGGTGGCCCGGTTCGCGGCGCAGACAGCGAGCACCCGATCCGCGGTGCAGACGGCGAGCGTCCAGCACGCGGCGAACGCGGTGAGCGTCCGGCCCGCGGTGGTGCACCAGCAGCTGACCAAGACGCCTGATCAGCCACACCGATTGTGAGAGGGGATGCGGACCCCCGGCTGCATCCCCTCTCACAACAGCGCGTCACAACAGCGCATCTCACACCCGCTCCGTCCTGTCTCGTACCCTGAACACATCGTTGCGAATGACGCAACCGCCTCCTGAGAGAGCCACATGGCCACCATCCTTATTGCCGAAGACGATCAACAGATCCGCGAAGCACTCGATCGCATCTTGCGTTTTGAGGGCTACGAGACTGTGCTCGCCAAGGACGGCGCTGCGGCACTCGAGGCGTTTGTTGCTCACGAGCCCGATATTGCGCTGCTCGATGTGATGATGCCTTTCGTCGATGGCCTCACGGTCGTTCGCAAATTGCGTGATCGCGGTGACCGCACCCCAATTTTGATGTTGACCGCGCGCCAGGAGACGCCAGACCGGGTGGCAGGGCTCGACGCTGGTGCCGACGACTACTTGGCGAAGCCCTTTGAACTCGATGAGCTCCTTGCCCGTGTTCGTGCGCTGCTGCGTCGCACCGATCACAGTGACTCGGTAACGCTGCGCTGTGGCGACCTCGTTCTCGATCCAGCCAAGCACCTGGTCACTCGTACTGGCGACGCGATCGAGCTCACCCGAACCGAGTTTGAGATCCTGCACACTTTGATGACCAACGCCGAGATCGTGCTCTCGCGTAGCCAGCTGTACGAGACCATTTGGGGCTACGACTTCGAGACCAACTCGAAGTCACTCGATGTGCATATTGGTTACCTGCGCCGGAAGCTCGAAGAGGGTGACCGGGAACGGCTTGTTCACACGGTGCGCGGTATTGGTTACGTCGTTCGCTCCGGCGAGTCCAACACGTGAGTCTGCGTTCGCGCCTCGCGATCCTGTTCGGCCTCCTCGCACTGGTTGTCAGCGCGATCGTCGGCGTGGCCTCGTATCAGGCGACACGTTCAGAAGTCGCGGAGTCGACCGACCGCTTTCTTGAACGCCGCGCAGGCGAGGTGACGCAGGGCATTCGTGAGCAGCCAGGCAGTCCGCGACCCGATCGTGTGAACACCGGGAATGGAGGGAATGGAGGGAATGGAGGGAATGGAGCCGCAGATGACGCTGGGACGCTGCTGCCTCGGCTGCCGTTCGATCCGGATGCAATCGTCCAGATCACCGACAAGGACGGCGTGGTCCTGAGTTCGGGCAGCAACGAACTCCCCATTACTGACGCAGCCGAGCAGTTGATTGATGAGCGACCACGCCTGGGCGAGAGCGCACCGGATCGATACGACGACGTCGAGATCGATGGCACGTCCTACCGGATGTACACGCGTGCGCTCCGGGGCGGTGGAGCTATCCAAGTTGCACGATCGACGACCGAGAACGACGCCGTGTTGAACGTGCTGGTCAGCCGGATCGCGATCATCGGATTGATTGCCGCTGTGCTCGCAGCGTTTGCCGGCTGGTGGATCGCGCGACGCACGACGCGTCCCCTGCGCCGCCTTGCAGATGTCGCCGCGACCGTTGCTGACACCCGCGACTTCTCGATCGACGTCCCTGTCGGACGGCCCGACGAGATCGGCCAGCTCGCGGGTAGCTTCCGCGAGATGCTGACTGCGTTGGAGACCAGCCGCGAACAGCAACACCGGCTCGTCCTCGATGCTGGTCATGAGCTGCGCACTCCACTGACGAGCTTGCGTGCCAACGTGGAGATGCTGCAGCGAATCGATAGCCGACCTGATGCCGCGCTGACACCCGAAGACCGACGTGAGCTACTGCACGCGATCAACTCAGAAGTTGGCGAACTCAGCAACCTGTTCACTGAATTGATGGAGTTGGCCACGGACAGCCACGACGCTGATGCACCGATGGAACCGGTCGATCTCGCCGAGGTGGTCTCGCGTTCGGTGGAGCGGTGGCAGCGGCGCGTCGACCGTCAGATCTCGCTGAACGCTGAGTCCGCAATGGTCTCCGGCAACGAGGCGATGATCGAGCGGGCGGTGACCAACGTGCTCGGCAACGCTCACAAGTTCAGCCCGCCTGGCGAACCGATCGAGGTCGTGGTGAGGGATGGTTTCGTGTCTGTCCGCGATCGAGGTCCGGGTGTTGCGGTTGCTGATCGTGCCCGTGTGTTCGATCGTTTCTACCGCGCTGATGCCACACGCACAATGCCGGGCTCTGGGCTTGGGCTGGCCATCGTTGCCCAGATTGTCGAGCGCCATGGTGGAGAGACTTGGGTGACCGAGTCTGAACACGGCGGCGCCGACGTCGGCTTTCGGCTTCCCACGATTTAGCTCGATGGGCCGCCCAAATGCGCCAGTAAGTCGTCGACGCTCGGCCTGGCGTCTGGCGTGGCCGGGCGGAAGATTTTGATGATCCGACCATCGGCACCGACGATCAGGTCAGCACCAAGTTGGCGGATGTCTTCATGCGAGCGCTGCAGCTTCTTGCCGGCGCGCAGCAGTTGCCAATACTTCTTCAGCGTGCCGGGTGACCACACCTGACGGCGCGTGCCGCGCTCAAGCCCGAGTGCTTGATACAACTCGCGGTCGACATCGGTCACCACGGGGAACGAGACGCCGAGGTGTTTGACGTAGGCGTCGAGCCGTGCAGGGTCGGTGAAGGCGACAACGCCGATTTGTGCGTCACCGAATTCTTTGATGCGCTCGCTCACGGCAAGCACGTGTTCCTGGCACGGCAGTCAAGCGAGGTGGCGGTGCAAGATCAGCACCAGCGGCACGTTGTGCTTGCGGTGCTCGTCGGTCGACCAGGTCGCGCCGCCAGCGGCTGCAAATTCGAAGGTCGGCAGCGGGGTTCCTTCGCGCAGCATCATGCTGCTCAGGGTAGAGACCCGTGGCGTAGCTGGTTGCCGCTGATCGACAACAAGCCGGAAATTCAAGCCGGCTGCGGTCTGGCCCGTCGGGTTGCGATTCGCCGTTCGAGCCAGTCGGCGTCGGCGAATGAGAGCAGCCCGATCATCATCAAGGGCCCGAAGAAGCCGACGAGGACAAACACGTCGATGAAGAAGTGCAATAGGAAGCCCAGGCCGATCAGCACGGGGCGGAGTCGGCGAGCCCAGAGCAGCGTGGTCAGCGCGAGTTCGATGGCCAGCGTTCCCCACGTGAAGAGGCCGATCAGGACCACGTTGGTGGTCAACCAACCGGGGCTCCCAAATCGGGTGATGTCGTCGATGCGGAACACCGTCGACACCGCTGTGCCGTTGTGCCAAAGATCGCCACCCTTTGACCAGAAGGCGAAGAAATACACGACGCACAACTGGAGTTGGATCAGGCGCAGCCCCCACGGGGCAACATTCGGAGCGGTCCAAAGGGCGCCACGTCCGTGACGGCGCCAGCGGTCGACCGAGAGCGCAGCACCGGTTGGCATGAAGGCGAAGATGAGCGCGAAGTTGCGTAGGAGCACGTCGCCCGAGTTAAGAATCACCGGGTTGCGACGTTGCACCGCCACGAGGAGAACGAAGGTGAGTACCAACCATTCGGTTGGTCGCCAGCCGAGAGTGATCGCTACCGAAGCAATGAGTAGTACGCCGATCGCGACCCACACCGCTCCGGTCGATTCAAGTGCGAACCAGTTCCAGCCACCCTGCGACGCGAACTCGATAGGGACCAACGCGTCGGAGCCCAGCAGGCTGGCGACATCGACTGCCATCGTGGCAGTCCACCCGAACACGACGAGCCCGAACAGGATGCGCATGATCGCGAGCGGCCAGGCGGGACGTTTACGCAGGAATAGTGCGTGTGTTGCGGCGTCGAACTGCGATCGCGTTCGTTCGAGCAGAGCCGCTGTGGGGGCCGCGATATCAACCATCGACTTGATCCCAGACATGGAATTCGAACTCGTTCACTTTCGTGTCGACGATGCCGCTTGCGGTAAGTGGCGTGATTTCGCGCCAGCGCCGTATGAGTCGAACACGAACGGGGAGTTCGTCGCCCCGGGCGACGTCTCGGGCAATCCATGCTGCCGACGCGTCCCAGTAGCGCGCGTTCGAGTCGAGGCGGACTCGCTCTTGCCATTTGCGCCATCGGTAGCTCCGATAGGCGCCGATTGTCTGGCCGAACTCTGGCAGCGTCCATTCGGTCGTGGTGCCATCGCCAAACTCAGCAACAGCCACAACTTCGAGCGTTTGGGCGCGCGGGTTTGGGCTGAAGACTGACCAGTTCTGTTCGAAGCCAGCATTGACCGCTGGTGACCATACGACGTCGACCTTGTCGCGGACTGGGCTCGCAGGGATGTTCGGCCCGACAATCCAGACTGACATCACAACGACGAGTACAGCCACCACGGCTTTGCCGACGCGAGTTTGAATGAGCGCCGTGTGCGCATCGGGGCGCGTGGCGGCGTCGAGCCCAGACATGGAGCGGACCGTATCGCAGAGCCCGTATCGCGCGGACCAGGGGCGGCTCAGATTTCGAGCTGGCGGGCGAGGCCCTCGACTGCCTCGATGAACTCCTCGATCATGTCCATGACGACCTGGCCGGAGCTTTTTGTCTGGTTCATCGTGCCGACGATCTGGCCCACGAAGTAGTTGGCCAGCTTCTCGGCGCCCGACCCCTTCGTATACGCGGCGCGTGCAATGCGCTTCTGAGCTTCGGTTGTCAGAATCGGTTGCAGCGGCATGCCGAGGGGATCAGGGCGATCGTCGCGCTCCCACTCGTCTGTCCAGGCCGACTTCAACATTCGGGCGTGCTTGCCGGTGAGCGACCGCGAACGGATCGTGTCGGCTGACGTGGCTGCGAGGAACTTCTGTTTCACGACTGGGTGTGTTTCGGCTTCGTCGGTTGTCAACCAGACCGAACCGCACCAGACACCTTCGGCCCCGAGTGCCATGGCTGCTGCCATCTGGCGGCCGCGGCCGATGCCACCAGCACCGAGGACGGGGATGTTGACGGCGTCGACAATCTCAGGAATCAGGACCATCGAACCGATTTCGCCGGTGTGGCCACCCGCTTCGGAACCCTGGGCGATGATGATGTCGACGCCAGCAGCCTGGTGCCGTTCAGCATGCTGCGGGCGTCCGGCAAGCGCACCGATCAGCTTGCCCTCTTCTTTGCAGCGGTCGATGAGGAACTTCGGCGGCGGGCCGAGCGCATTCGCAATAAACGCTGCGTTACTCGCGAGTGCGACGTTGAGCTGCGGCAGGGCGGCATTCGCGCTGAACGGTGCATTGCCGTCGTGGCCGCCGACGGCGGTGTTCGAACGGGTCGTCGTGTCGTCAGCCGGCAGTTCTGGGACCTCGTAGCGTTCGAGAATCTCGTCGATGAACGCCCGATGGGTGTCAGGGATGAGTTTTGCGATGTCTTCGAGCGTGTAGCCGCCGTCTTCGTCGCCGGCGTACTTGGCGGGCACGATCAGGTCGACACCGTACGGACGGTTGCCGATCTCGGCCTCGATCCATGCGAGGTCGATCTCGAGCTGCTTCGGCGAGTGCGCAACCGCACCGAGCACGCCGAGGCCGCCAGCTTTACTCACCGCGGCGACGACGTCACGGCAATGGCTGAAGGCGAAGATGGGGAACTCGATACCGAGCAGTTCGGTGGCAGCTGTCTTCATGCAACTCATTGTGCCGCGTGCCGCCATCAGTGCAGGAATCGGACGGCGTGCGGCCCTGCAATCTGTAACGAATGCGGTCGTCTTCGTGCTCTCGGTGTCAGGTCTGACACGATCGGCAGATGCCACGATTGAACGAAGTGTCCCGCGAGGAGAATGAGTCGCCACTCGTCGAGCAGATGTACGGGATCCTCTTCGGTGACCGCGACCCGGTCGACGAGCCTGGAACGGCCACGGGTACGCCCGGAGACTGGTGGACGGTCTTCGCCAACGATCACTCCGTGTTCGAGCACGCAGTACAGGGCTTTCGCGTGTACCGGCACGCGACGCTTGACCCGATGCTCCGCGAGCTCGGTCAGACGCGCGCCGGCTGGTTGGTCGGGAGCCAGTTCGTCTACTCGCAGCACTGCAAGTCATTGCGTGGGCTCGGCGCGACCGAAGAGCAGATAGCCGGTATTGCTGTCGGCGCCGGTGCGCCCTGTTGGAACGAACTCGAACGCCTCGTGCTTGGATACGCCGACTGCCTCGTCGTCGGCCAGGGCCGGGTGCCTGAAGCGATTTTCGACGGCCTTCGCGAGCATTTGCCCGACGCGCAGATTCTGGAGTTGACGTACATCACGTGCCTGTATTCGCAGCACGCGGTGATGTCGAAGGCGCTGCGGACGGAGTTCGACAATGTTGACGAGCGCATCGTTGAGGTCGCTGCGCCAGACGACTTCGACCCGCGCGACATCGTGCGTGACATCAGCAGGCCCGACAGAGCCAGAGTGGACGAGAGACTGATCATGGACGAGACAGATGCGGGCTCAGATGCGCGCTCAGATGCTGGAGAAGAAGAATGAGTGATGTTTTGTTCTGCACCGACACGTTTTGGAAGGCGTGGGGCGATCAGGTCACCGCCATTGCACCGGACATCGAGACGGTGTTACTCGTCGACGAAGAACCCGTTGCCGACGCCGACCTGGAACGGATCACGATCGCGTTCTTCTCGCATGACGCCTGGCCGGAACGTGCAGGGAACTATTTCGGCGTGGCGTTGCGAGCCGACAATCTGGCTTGGCTGCACTCGATGTCGGCCGGTGTCGACAGCCCGATCTTCCAGACGCTCAAGGATCGTGGCGTCCGTCTCACGAACTCGTCGGGTTCGAGCAGCGCGCCGATTGCTCGGACCGTGATGATGTATCTGCTTGCCTTGGCCCGCGATCTCCCGCGGATGATGCGCGCCCAGGCCAACGCAGAATGGGCGTGGGATCGATGGAGCGAACTCGAAGGCAAGAGCGTCGCGGTGATTGGCTACGGCCCGATCGGCCAGGAAGTCATTCGCCTGACTACGGCGTTCGGGATGCAACCCGTCATCGTCCGGCGCCAGGCTCAGGGCGACGAAACTTGTCCTGTCCGTCCGCTCGCCGAGCTTGCTGCGGTGATGGCCGACGTCGACGCGGTCGTTCTCGCGTTGCCGCTCAACGACGACACGCGCGGCATCATCTCTGCTGACGTGATCGGCGCAATGCAAGCGCACGCGTTCTTCGTCAACGTCGGGCGTGGCGAGCTCGTCGATCAGCCGGCCCTGACCGAGGCGCTGGCGTCCGGCAAGCTTGGTGGTGCCGGCCTCGACGTGACCTATCCCGAACCGCTGCCCGCCGACGATCCGTTGTGGGCACTGCCCAACGTGATCATCACGCCGCACAACTCCGGCAGTACCGATGGAACGGCGCGCCGCGCATCTGAACGGTTCCTCGCCAACCTTGTGCCGTGGGTGGCAAGTGGCGACTTACTCTCCGAGGTCTAAAGCGTTTGCTTCTTCGCTGAAGTCGGGATACCGCAGGCCTGTCACACCGAGGTCAGACCTCGGTGTGACAGGACGGTCAGTGGGTTAGGCCTGGGTGCCGACCTTGGTCTGGTTGAAGGGAACACCCTTGTCGACGCTGATATCGCGCGGGAGGCCAAGCACCCGGTCGCCGATGATGTTGCGCTGGATTTCGTCGGTGCCGCCGGCGATCGATGATTGGAAGCTATTGAGGACAATGCGCTGACGCTCGGCACCGCTTGCATCGGATGGGTCCCATGCAATCGACGACATGCCGGCGATTTCGAGTGCGATTTCTCGCATCTTCCAAGCGATGTTCGAGCCGAAGAGCTTGCCCAGCGAGCCGCCAGGACCGGGGGTCTTGCCGGCCTTCTGCTCGGCGTTGGTGCGCATTGCGACCATCGACTTCGTGGTCTCCATCGCGTAGATCTTCATGAGCTGATCGCGCACGACTGGGTCCTGCAGCTTGCCACTTTCTTCGGCGGCGCTCTTGAGCAGCTTGTAGGTCGGCTGGTTGATCTTTCCCGAGCCAGCGCCACCAATGGCAACACGCTCGTACATGAGCATCGCGGTGGCGAGCTTCCAACCAGCGTTGTACTCGCCGAGCAGATGGTCCTTGGGGATGCGAACGTCGGTGAAGAACACCTCGTTGAAGTGGCTTCCGCCGTCGATCTGATGGATCGGGCGGATCTCGACGCCAGGTGCGGCCATATCGAGGATGAACATTGACAGCCCAGCGTGCTTGACCTGCTCGGGATCGGTACGTGCGACGACAACGCCGTATTGCGACTTGTGCGCAAGGGTCGTCCAAACCTTCTGACCGTTGAGGATCCACTCATCGCCATCGAGTTCGCACTTCGACTGCAGCGATGCGACGTCGGAACCGGCGCCGGGCTCGGAGAACATCTGGCACCACATAGTTTTGCCCGAGATCATGTCGGCCATGTACGCGGTCTTCTGCTCGTCGCTGCCGTACTCGTTGAGCATCGGCAGGCACATGCCGTGGCTAATAATGAACTCACTGTCCATCATTCGGTAGTTGCCCTTGACTTCGCGCCAGACCTTTTCATGTTCGAGGGTCAAGCCGCCGCCGCCGAATTCTTCAGCGAACGGAACGCCTGCAAGGCCTGCACCTGCAGCAGCTGCGAGGTATGCCTTCTGATCGTCGAGGGACGGCATTGCCTTGCCCGACTTCACGGCATAGGTGTCCATGAAGTTGACGCACTTTTGGCGGAAATCCGCAACGTCAGTCTCAGTCATCGTGCTCATTGTGGTAGTTCTCCTAGCTCGCGGTTCGTGTTGCGGTCGATTGTATGACGTCGTACAGTATGTGTCCAGACGGACGGTCACACTGTGTCAGGCACAGTGTGACTGGAACCTCACTTACTCGTATGAGCAGCTTGACCAACAACGAACTCGATGCACCGCCATGGTTGCGCGTCGAGTCCACGCTGATGGCAACAGCGCGGCTCATTCGTGAAGCGTTCGATGCCCGCCTGAAGCCGCTTGACCTCAACCTCACCCAGGCCAGCCTGCTTGCCTACGTCGCCGAGTTCGGAGCGATCACACAAACTCGGCTCGCCGAAAAGATGGGAACAGGTCGCGCCGCCATGGGCACTGTCGTCGACGGTCTTGAGAAGCGCGGTTTGATCGAACGCCACCCCGACCCTGACGACCGACGAGTGTGGCGCGTCGACATCACCGACGACGGTCGCGAACTTGCCGCACGAGTGGTCGGCGTCGACGAGGTGCTGCGCGGCGAACTCCGCCACGGCATCGGCCGCGAAGAACGCCAAGCTCTCAGCTGGGTCCTCACCCGGCTACAAGTGAATCTCCAATCCGCAATCAACCAGTGAGATACAGCGTCGTGCCAGCCACGTTGCGATGTACCTCGAGACAAGAAAGAGACACCACATGATCGAAGCAGTGATCGTCGATGCAATCCGCACCCCTGGCGGCAAGCGGAACGGCCAGCTCAAAGACCAGCACCCGGTTGACCTCGCAGCACACGTGCTGAAGGCCCTCGCCGAGCGCACCGGCCTCGACCCCGCAATGGTTGACGACGTCATCATGGGCTGCGTCATGCAGGTCGGTGAGCAGTCGCTCAACATTGGCCGCAACGCCGTCCTCGCCGCCGGCTGGCCTGAGGAAGTTCCTTCAACCACCGTTGACCGCCAGTGCGGTTCCTCGCAGCAGTCGATGCACTTTGCTGCGCAGGGCGTCATGGCCGGCGCGTACGACGTCGTCGTCGCCGCCGGCGTCGAAGTGATGACCCGCACTCCGATGGGCGCCTCGATTGTCCAGGGCATGGGCTTCCCGTTCAGCCAGGACCAGCAGGACCGCTACGCCGAGACCGGCTTGCCGCCGCAGGGCATCGGCGCCGACATGATCGCCGACGAGTACGGCATTACCCGCGAAGACCTCGACGCTTTCGGCGCCCAAAGCCAGCAGCGCGCCGCAATCGCTCGCGACGAAGGCCGCTTCGAGAACGAGATCGTCCCGGTCGAGATCGACCTGGACGGCGAAAAGGTGTTCGTCAAGAATGACGAAGGCATCCGCGACGGCTCGACCGCCGAGAGCCTCGCCAAGCTCAAGCCGGCTTTCAAGGAAGATGGCAAGATCACCGCCGGCAACTCCTCGCAGATCTCCGACGGCGCCTCCGCCGTACTCATCATGAGCAAGGAAAAGGCAGAAGAGCTCGGCATGAAGCCGCGTGCCCGTTTCCACGCCTTCGCACTCGCTGGCACCGACCCGGTCACCATGCTCAAGGGCCCGATCCCGGCCACGAAGAAGATCCTCGAAAAGACCGGCCTCAGCATCGACGACATCGACCTGTTCGAAGTGAACGAAGCATTCGCCTCGGTCGTTCTCGCATGGCAGAAAGAGACCGGCGCCGACATGAGCAAGGTCAACGTCAACGGCGGCGCCATTGCCCTCGGTCACCCGCTCGGTGCTTCCGGCACGAAGTTGATGGCGACGCTCCTCAACGAGCTCGAGCGCACCGGCGGCCGTTACGGCCTCCAGGTCATGTGCGAAGGCGGTGGCATGGCCAACGCGACCATTATCGAACGCCTCGACTGATCTGAGTGACGCCAGATCGCCCGGATACTGCGTTCTTGGAGTCGTACTCACTTTGCTGCGGCCGAGCTTCTCTTCGTGAGGGGCTCGGCCGTTGCGGTTTTCGGTCTGCTTGTCTGTCTACACAGGGTTGGATCAGAGAGGCTGATTGATTTCGATGAGATTGCCGGTCGGGTCTTGGAAAAACGACTGCCGGCAGATGTCGTCGAGCTGACTCGGGTCGCTGACCTTGACACCCTTCGACTCCAAGTCGGCCTTGGCAGCATCAAGATCGGCGACTCTCAACGCGAAGTGCTGGCCCTTCGGCGGTACGAAGTCAGCGACTTCGAGCAGATGCACCTGTTGCTCGCCGGCCTGCAACCACGCACCGTCAAACGGGAAGTCGGGTCGATCGTCACGCAGGGTCATCCCGACGACATCGACATAGAAACGCGTGCACTCGGCAGCGTCGGTGACGTTGAGCGACACGTGATGGACTCCGGCGAACTGCATACCTGCACAGTAGGCCTCGCTCTCACACGATGCGCGACGCTGGGCGCTGCGCTACGAGTTGATAGCGAGCTCTTCCAACACGTCCCCGTATCGCTCCATTGCTTCGGCGCGGCGCGTCGGAATGTGATCGATGCTCGGGTCGCTCGGCCGGTAACGCTTCAACAACTGGCGGGCAACGGTGACCTTGTGCACTTCGTCCGGCCCGTCGTAAATGCGGGCGGCGCGTGCAGCGCGGTACATCGCCTCGAGCGGGAGGTCGGTGGTGTAGCCGAGCGAGCCGTGGATCTGGATCGCACGGTCGATCACGTCGTGCAGCACCTTGGCGCCCCAGAACTTGATGACCGCGATTTCGAGACGAGCATCGCTATACGTGCCGCCTGCCTCGTGCAGTTTGTCCATCTTCCAGGCGGCCTGCAGGGTGAGTAGTCGAGCCGCCTCGCGGTCGGCA
>JBLIKS010000003.1:0-28693 GCA_047635555.1 Candidatus Azotimanducaceae bacterium | reverse complement strand
TCGGTGCGGTGGGTTACGCGATGGCCGGTCTCTATGTCGTGCAGGGCGCCCCTGACCTCGCGCTCACGCAGTTTGCGATCGAGACGCTCAGCACCGTGTTGTTCGTGCTCGTGTTGCGCTATCTCCCGTCGACCTGGACGCATCGGGCGCCCGCCATTGCCGCACCGATGCGGATTGGTGTGTCGGTGTTCGTCGGTGTGTCGGTCTTCGTGTTCGCCCTGGTTGCCAGCGGTGCTCGCAGCGACGTGGCTGGTCCGCAGCAGTCCGAGATAATGGTCGAAAACTCGCTGACCAAGGGCAAGGGTTCGAATGTCGTCAACGTCATTCTCGTCGACTTCCGCGGCTGGGACACGATGGGTGAGATCACGGTCTTGCTCGTCGCCGCAGCCGGTGCGGTGAGCTTGGCTCGCGGCGGTCGCCGCCGGGACGAGTTGGGTCCGACGTTCGAAGAGATCTTCGATGACGAGCCCGCCGAAATGGCCGGCGATTCTGATAGCCCCGCGTCTTCACTGATCAACGCGTCTGCGCGTCGTCCCGAAGAGGGCCACGCATGACCGCTCCGGTCGGCGCTCCGCGGCGCTCCATGATCCTCGATCAGTCGATCAAAGTCCTGTACCACTCGATCCTCGTGCTCGCTCTCTACTTTGAGTTCGCCGGCCACAACCTGCCCGGCGGCGGGTTCGTTGGGGGCCTGATAGCAGGCGCTGCTGTGTCGCTGCGGTATGTGTCAGGTGGCGCCGAGGCGGTACGGACGACGTTTCGCGTACCGTCGCATGTGATCTTGGGTTTGGGTCTCTTCCTGTCATCTGCCACGGCGCTCGTTCCCGTGCTGCTCGGCGGTGCTGTCCTTGAGCACGCCTCATACGAAATGAAACTCCCGATATTTGGCACGGTCAAAGTCGTCAGCGCATTGCCGTTCGACGCCGGTGTCTTCTTGGTGGTTGTCGGTCTCGTCCTGATGGCCTTTGCGGCGTTCGGCGACGATCGCGCCCCGAACGAAACCGACGTCGAGGCTGCCCAATGAGTGTCTTGTTGGCATTCGCCGCCGCCATGTTGTTCGGCATGGGCACGTGGTTACTGCTGCAGCGCCGGTTGTCGCGCATCATCGTCGGCGTCGGCCTCATCGGCCACGGCTCCAACATTTTGCTGCTCACCTCGGGCGGCGGGCAGGGCGTGCCACCGATCATCGGGTCTGCTGATCCAACCGACTTCGCCGACCCGCTTCCGCAGGCGCTCGCACTGACCTCGATCGTCATCACGTTCGGTGTCACGGCGTTCCTGTTCGCTCTCGGTTACCGCAGCTGGAAGCTCACCAACGACGACATCGTGGAAGACGATGTCGAAGATCGCTACATCGCTCGCCGGGCCGTTGACGCGGAAGTCGCCGAAGGCGAAGCGGCCGAGCGCGAACGGGCGATCGAAGAGGACCGGGTATGAGCGCGCTGGCCTCGATCGGATTCCTCACGGCCGATGTGACGGCTCCAGGTAGCGGCTACTTCGACGCGCTGATCCCTCTACCGGTGATCCTGCCGCTGATTGCCGCTGCGCTGAGCGTCGTCTTCGCACGCCTTCGCAACGTGCAGCGTGTGATCAGTGTCGTTGCATTGCTCGGCCTGGTTGGGAACAACATCATCCTGCTCACTCGTGTCGACCAGGCAACCGGTGACGCCATCGGCGGCATTGCCGTGTCGCAAGCCGGAGGTTGGGTCGCTCCACTCGGGATTTCACTCGTCGTTGATCGTCTGGCCGCGATCATGCTTCTGGTCGCATCGCTGATGCTCGTGTCGGTGCTCGTCTACGCCATCGGCCAGCACGCCGAAGAGCGGCGGTTCGCGTCGTTCCATCCCGTTTACCTCGTCCTTGCCGCTGGTGTGTCGGCGAGCTTCATCACCGGTGACCTGTTCAACCTGTTTGTTGCCTTCGAGATGATGCTGGTGTCGAGCTATGTGCTCCTCACCCTCGGTGGACGGGCCGGGCAGGTGCGATCGGGCATGTCGTATGTCGTGATCAGCCTGATTGCCTCGACGTTCTTCATCACGGCGCTGGCACTGCTTTACTCGGCGACTGGCACCGTCAACATGGCTGAACTTGCCGAACGAATGCCTGAGCTCAGCAGCGGGGTACGTGTTGGATTCTCGCTGTTGCTGATCGCTGTCTTCGGCATTAAGGCGGGCATCTTCCCGCTGTTCTTCTGGCTCCCCGACAGCTATCCCACTGCACCGAATGCGGTCACGGCGATCTTTGCCGGGCTCCTCACCAAGGTCGGCGTTTACGCCATCATTCGTACGCAATTGCTGATCTTCCCGATTGATGCGCAGCAGGGCGCGCTCCTCCTGGTCATCGCCGGCTGCACAATGCTCGTCGGTGTTCTCGGTGCGCTGTCGCACGACGACCTCCAGCGCATCCTGTCGTTCCACATCGTGAGCCACATTGGCTACATGATCATGGGCCTCGGTCTCTTCACCCTGGCAGGCATTGCCGGTGCCATTTTCTATGTCGTCCACCACATCGTGGTGAAGACGGCGCTGTTCTTGGTCGCCGGGCTGGTCGAGCGCAAGGCCGGGTCGGATCGGTTGTCTCGGGTCGGCGGCCTCGTTCGAAGCGCGCCGATGATCGCAATCCTCTTCGCGCTGCCCGCTCTGAGCATCGCCGGGATTCCACCGTTCTCCGGGTTTGTTGCCAAGTTCGCCCTTGTCAGCGCGGGCATTGAAGCA
The DNA here is from genome assembly GCA_047635555.1 of Candidatus Azotimanducaceae bacterium. GTDB lineage: Bacteria > Actinomycetota > Acidimicrobiia > Acidimicrobiales > Ilumatobacteraceae > Ilumatobacter_A. The sequence continues at coordinate 25,979 of JBLIKS010000003.1, read as the reverse complement.
CAGCAGTGGGGCATCGTCGCAGTGAGTCTCATTGTCAGCCTGCTCACGATGTATGTGATGGGTCGTATCTGGTCGAACGTGTTCTGGGGCCAACCAGAAGACGGTGAGGTCGCCGACCGTCTCGAGCCGGGCGTGACGAAACTGCCGGTCCTGATGACCGCATCGACGGTCGTGGTCGTTGGACTCTCGGTAGCGCTCCTGGTGTTCGCTGGCCCGTTGTACGACCTCGCCGAACGAGCCGCTGCCGACCTGTTGAACCCTCAGGGTTACATCGACGCCGTCCTCGGCTCGCACAGTGAGGCTGGCGGATGAATAAGTTCCTCCGACTCCCCACTCTGCTCATCTGGCTGACATCGCTGTGGGTCGCGCTGTGGGCTGACTTCACTGTCGGCAATGTGCTCGGTGGCCTCATCGTGGCGCTCGTCGTCGTCGGCGTGGCGCGGCCGACCGGGGTGACCGGGCTCGAACGAACGAACTTTCGGCCCATTTCGGCGCTGGTTTATGCCGCTTATTTCCTCTGGCAGCTTGTCAAGGCAAACCTCGTTGTTGCCTGGGAGATCATCACGCCCGGCCTCAAGATTCATCGGGCGATCATCGCAGTGCCGATGCACACCACGTCTGCCGGAGTGGTCACGCTGATTGCCAACTCGACCACTCTGACGCCTGGCACCGTGACCGTCCATGTTGGCGAAAAACGTTCGAGCGATGGCGGCTCTGTCGAACGCATCCTGTTTGTCCATGTTCTACATTTCAGGGATGTCGAGTCGGTCAGACGCGATGTGATGAAACTCGAACGGCTGGCGATCAGGGCATTCGGGCAGCGCGATGAGCTGCCTCGCGTTGAGGCCGCTCTCAACTCGACCAGCAACTCAACGCCTGACGGAAAGAACGTCGCCAGATGATCTTTGTTGCCATCGTGCTCCTCTCCGTTGCGGCGGCGTGTTTTCTTTACCGGCTGCTGCGCGGCCCATCGACATCTGATCGTGTGGTTGCCCTTGACGGCGTGTTGTCGGTCGTGGTCAGCGGCATCATCGTCGCTGCGGCCAAGGCGAACAGCGACATCATCCTGGTGACGGTTTTGGTTGTCTCGCTGGTGGGGTTTGTCGGCACGGTGGCCCTCGGCCGGTTCATCGAACGGCGGGGCGGCTGATGAGCATCGTCGCAGCCATCTTCCTCATCGTCGGATCGCTGTTCACCATGATTGGGGGCATTGGTGTCGTCCGATTCAACGACCTCATGTCGCGTGTCCATGCCGCGGCGAAGGCGCCAACCCTTGGTCTGTTGCTTGTGGCGATTGGCGCCGCCATCGAGATTGGATCCGGCAAAGCGGTGATAACACTGCTACTCGTCGTGGTGTTACAGCTCTTCACCTCACCCGTTGCGACCCATGTTCTGGCACGTGCGTCGTACGGCCAGGTCTATATCGAACTCGATGGGGGTGACGATTTGGCGCAACACGTTGCAGCGGAAGCAGAAGAGGCCGCTGCGGCAGAAGAAGCAAAACTGGCTGAGAAGCGCGCCGAGCAGCCACGCGATCAGGGCGATGATTGAACCGGTGAGGTGCAGCTGGCCGACCGCCAGCGCAACCTACCTCGAGTACCACGACCACGAGTGGGGTCGCCCGACCACTGGCGAACATCGCCTGTTCGAGAAGATCTGCCTCGAAGGTTTTCAGTCAGGGTTGAGCTGGCTCACGATTTTGATGAAGCGTCCTCGATTCCGCGAGGTGTTTGCCGACTTCGACTATCGGGCCGTCGCCGAATTCGGTTCTGACGACGTCGAACGGCTGCTGCAGGATGCTGGCATCGTCCGCCACCACGGCAAGATCGAAGCAACGATCAACAACGCTCGGCGCGCTATCGAGCTGGTCGAGACCGAAGGTTCGCTCGTCGACTGGGTCTGGGAGTGGGCCGTGGCCGAACCGGAACGGACTGATGCGGGTGGTATTCCCGCACAGACCGCTCGGTCGGCGGCGTTGGCCAAAGAGTTGAAGCGCCGCGGTTGGAAGTTTTTTGGGCCGACAACGGCGTACGCGTTTATGCAATCCGAGGCGCTGACGAACGATCACGACGCCACCTGCTTCGTCTACCAGGCGTGCCAAGACGAACGGCAGGCGTTCCTTGCCGGCCGCACGCTACGGCCGTGACCGGCCCAGGTTCGATACGCTCACACCATGCGGCCAGCGAGCACTCTTGCCCTCGGACTTCTTCTCTTTGTGATCCTGCTTGCCGGGATCATCTCATTGGTTCGTCTCTGAGCGTATTAATGTTGCGCACGATCATGCCGAACGCGAAGGTGTGGACAGCTCAGTCCGGTCAGCAATTCCACAGCTATCGACTCTCGGGAATTTCCACGTGAATCTTGCGCACATCCTCGAACCACACGCCGCCGACTCGATCGCGCTGATCAGCCGGGGGCGTGAAACGACCTACGGCGAACTCCGCAGCCAGATCGACTGCCTGCGCGGTGGGCTCGCGTCGATCGGTGTCACTGCAGGTGACCGCGTTGCGTTGCTGTGCTCGAATAGCCGGCACTTCGTCATCACCTACTTCGCCACGGTCGGTCTCGGGGCGATCGCGGTACCGCTCAACCCATTAAGCCCAGCTCCTGCGCTCGAAAAGGAGATCGCCAGTGTCGGTGCCAAGGTGGTTGTGGTCGAGAAGGTGAGTACCGCTACGTGGTCGAACGTCGATCGATCTCTGGTGCCAACCGTTGAAATCGTGCTGAGCACCGATGGCGAGAACGCACCGGAGGGTGCCCGTTCGATCGACGAGCTGCTCGACGCCGACGCGGTCGACATTGTTGACGTCAGCAACGAAGCAACCGCTGTGCTCATCTTCACGAGTGGAACCGCTGGTCTGCCCCGAGCAGCAATGCTGACGCACGGAAACGTGTTGACGAACATCGCGCAGAGCAAGGCAACCGGGATCCTCAATAGCGACGATCTGATCTGGAGTGTGCTCCCGCTCTTTCACATCTTCGGCCTGAATGTCGTCATGGCCACCGGGCTTGGCGTCGGAGCGTCCGTCATGCTCGTCCAGCGTTTCGACCCGCATAGTGCTGCCGAGTCGATCAAGACTCGTCGTGCGACCGTCGTGCCTGGTGCGCCTGCGATGTGGGCAGCATTCACGCATTTCGACGAGCTGCCTGCCGACAGTTTCACGACCGTTCGCGTCGCTCTGTCAGGCGCCTCCAAGCTCCCGGTGCCGGTCTTCACTGCCATGCGTGACCGATTCGGCGTCGAGATCGCCGAGGGGTACGGCCTGACCGAAACCTCGGCAACAGTGACCACCTCGCTCGGCGCCCCGATCCGCCCCGGATCGGTCGGGCGTGCGTTCGACGGTGTCGAAATTCGGTTGGTCAGCGGTGACCACGATGTCCTCGTTGGCGATGTTGGCGAGATCTGGGTGCGTGGAGCGAATGTGTTCCCCGGATACTTCAATGATCCGATCGCCACAGCTGCCGTGCTCACCGAAGACGGATGGCTGAAAACCGGCGACATGGGCATGGCCGACGACGATGGGTACATGTTCATCGTTGACCGAGCGAAAGACCTCGTCATCGTGTCCGGGTTCAACGTGTATCCGGCAGAAGTTGAAGAGGTGCTCGCCACGCATCCTGAGGTCGCCGAAGTGGGCGTCGTCGGCGTACCGCACCCGCATACGGCCGAGGCGGTGAAGGCATTCGTGGTGCTGACTGCGGGTTCGGACGTCGACGAAGAGACGTTGATTGAATACAGCCTCGACCGGCTCGCTCGATACAAGTGTCCGTCGAAAATCATGTTCGTCGATGAGCTGCCGCGCAACCCCACCGGCAAGCTGCTGCGCCGCCGTCTCGACGACACGCTCTCCGTCTCCTGATCTTGCAGCGCGTCGGCACCCACAGCGCTGCCTACAGCAGCACCCACAGCTGTTCCAGCGCGCAGACAGTGGACGGTGTGTGAGATCCCGCCGTGACGAACCTCACAGAGCGACCTGGAGGACGTCTTGTGAAAACGTGCACAAACGTTCTAGCGTGGTCAAGGCATGGCTGGTCAGCGAACTCGACGCCGAATTCCGGAGGCAACTGTCGCCCGCCTTCCGGTGTACCTGCGCATCCTCAGCGAGCAGTTCGACATCGATGTCACGAAAATATCGTCCGAGGAACTGGCTGAGTTGGCGGGCGTCAATGCTGCCAAGGTGCGCAAAGACCTGAGCTACCTCGGGAGCTATGGCACTCGGGGTGTGGGCTACGAGGTTGAATTTCTTGTGTACCAGATCCGTCGTGAGCTCGGACTCACCCACGATTGGCCCGTGGTCATCGTTGGTTCTGGCAACATGGGCCAGGCGTTGGCCGGTTACAACGGCTTCGGCGATCGTGGATTCACGGTCGGTGGGATCGTCGATATCGACGCCGCCAAGGTCGGGGCGGTCGTCGGCGGCGTCCGGGTCCGACACGTGTCGGAACTCACGCAAGTTGTCGCAGCGCGGAACATCTCGATCGGCGTCATCGCCACACCCGGGCTCGCTGCTCAAGACGCAGCAGATGCGTTGGTCGCTGCGGGTGTCACGAGCATTTTGAACTTCGCTCCGACAGTGATCAATGTGCCGCACGGCATCAGCGTCGGCACGGTTGATCTCGCCGTCGAGCTGCAGATCCTGGCGTATCACGAACAACGTCGGATTAATGCGACAAAAGGTTCTTCATTGGTTTCGGTTCCGGGCGAGTCACGCCGAGGCGCAAGCGCCTAGGGTTATTAAAAGATGTCCATTCTCGTCATCGGTGTCAACCACCGCACCAGCCCTCTGGCTCTGCTGGAACGCTTGACGCTCGCGCCCGAAAACTTGGGCAAGGCCGTTTCAGGGCTTTCGCAACGCGACAACATTCGTGAGGCCGTTGTTCTTTCCACGTGCAATCGCACCGAGGTGTACGTCGTTACCGAGCTGTTCCACGGTGCGTACGGCGATGTCCGAGATTTTTTGTGTGAGATCAGCAACCTGTCAGTTGACGAGCTCACCCCGCACCTCTACAGCCAGCACGACAGTGCCGCCGTGAGCCACCTCTTCGAGGTCGCGGCCGGCCTTGATTCTGCCGTCCTCGGCGAGAGCGAGATCCTCGGTCAGGTGAAAACGGCCTGGGAAACCGCGCAGTTCGAAGGTGCAGCTCGATCGAGCCTCAATTTGCTTTTCCGCTCAGCGGTCGAAACGGGCAAGCGTGCACGCAGCGAAACCACGATCAGCCGCGGGACCGCATCGATCAGCCATGCCGCTGTCGAAATGGCGACCGAGGTGGTCGGAGAACTCGCTGGTAAGCGAGTCGCTGTCATCGGCGCCGGCTCCATGGGCGAAGGTGTTGCTGTTGCTCTCCACAAAGCCGGCGGCTCTGAGATCCTCGTCGTTAACCGTTCACCCGAACGCGGTGCCTCGCTGGCAGCTCGCGTGAGCGGTCGCACCGTCGGCATGGACCATCTCACTGATGCCGTTGCGACGGCCGATGTGATTGTGGCCAGTACCGGCTCGGACGAGCCGATCATCACGACCGAACTGGTCCGCAACGCTCGGCTCGGCGGGGCCGACCAACCGCTGCACATCTTCGACATTGCGATGCCGCGCGACGTTGAGGTGGGCGTTGCCGATCTTGCGGGCGTCACGGTGTTTAACCTCGATGACCTGCGCGACTGGGCCGATCGGGGCCTGGCTCACCGAGCCACCGAAGCCGATCGTGTGCGCGCAATCGTGCTCGAAGAAGTCGACTTGTTCGCCGTCGAATCGATAGCTCGTCAGGCGGCACCGCTCGTTGCGTCGATGCGAGAAGCTGCTGATCGGGTCCGTGCCGGCGAATTGGCACGCTACTCGTCGAAGCTCGATGCACTCGGCGAAAAAGAACGTCAAACAGTCGAGGCGATCACCAAGGCCATCGTGGCGAAGCTGTTGCACGAGCCGTCGGTTCGGCTCAAGGCGCAGGCAGGCACCCCGCAGGGGGACCGCAATGCTGCAGCTGTGCGCGACCTTTTTGACCTGACCTGACCTGACCTGACTTGACCTGACCTGACTTGAATAGCTCAACCGTCAACATCGTTCGATGACCACCGCACTTCGTATCGCCACCCGTGGCTCGCGTCAGGCGTGGGCGCAGGCAACTGCCGTTGCCGGATCGCTCGCTGCCGCAACCGGTCGCGTCATCGAACTCGTCGAGATCAACACCACGGGTGACATCCAGTCGGAGGTCCCACTGCACAGCATCGGTGGTCAGGGCGTCTTCGTCAAAGAAGTCCAGCGCGCCGTGCTTGACGGGCGTGCCGACATCGCCGCGCACTCTGCCAAGGACCTCACATCGGGTGCCGCCGATGGGCTGCTGATCGCTGCATTCACCGAGCGGCGTGATGCCCGCGATGCGCTGATTGGATCCACCCTCGACAACCTGGCTCAGGGTGCAACTGTTGCGTCAGGCTCGGTTCGGCGTCGTGCGCAGATCGGCCGCGTCCGCCCCGACCTGGAGTTTGCCGAGTTGCGGGGCAACATCGACACGCGGCTCTCCAAGATTCCTGAAGGTGGTGCGATCGTCATGGCGGTTGCCGCCTTGCAGATCCTCGATATGACCGATCGAATCACCGAGATGCTCTCGATCGATGAGTTCGTTCCGGCAATCGGCCAAGGATGCGTCGCCATCGAATGCCGATTGGGTGACTCGGCGACCATCGAGGCGCTTGGCGCAATCGATCATGCATCGACTCGCCACGACGTCGAAGTCGAGCGAGCCTTCCTCGCCGAATTGGGCTCGGGCTGTTCGCTTCCAGTCGGCGGACACGTGGCCAACGGTGTGCTCTATACGTTCCTCGCCAACCTGTCGACGGGGATGTCCACAAGTGACCAAGTCGTCTTGTCTGGCGATGCGGGTGACATCGAGACAGCCCGCAACGCAGCTCATTCGGCGCACGACGCACTGCACTGACCGTGTCGAGCGATGCTGACATTCCGGGTCCGCTGGCCGGTCGACGTGTTGTGGTCACTCGTGACCGTCCCGGGGAGCTCGGTCGGTTGCTTGGCGAACGTGGCGCCGACGTCATTCATGTTCCGCTGATCGAAACGACTGACCCTGACGACGGGGGAGTGGCACTCGCTGCGGCGCTCGGCAACCTCTCCGACCACGACTGGCTGGTCGTTACGTCAGCTGTCGGCGCTGAACGTGTCGGCGACGCAGCGAAGCAGCACCCTGGCGTGGCGCTGGCGGCAGTCGGTACCACCACGGCCCGCGTGCTTGCCGACCGAGCTGGTCGACCGATTGATGTGGTTCCCGACCGCCAAGTCGCTGTCGAACTGGCCGAGGCGCTGAACGTTCGACTGCGCGGAGCGCACGTCAGCATCCTGCTGGCCCAAGCTGATCGTGCACCAGGAACGCTGGCTGATCTGCTCCGTGCGGCGGGCCACGACGTCACGGTGGTGACTGCATACTCGACGCAGGTCAGGGTTCCGGACCCAACGTTGCTCACTGACATTGACGCACTGGTGCTCGCCAGCGGGTCGGCCGCCATCAGTTGGGTCGCAGCGCTCGGAACCGAAGCTCCCCCCATTGTCGTGGTGATCGGCCCAACGACTGCCCAAGTTGCTCGTGAACTGGGCCTCAAGGTGAGTGCCGTTGCTACCGACCACTCTCTTGCAGGTCTTGTTGAGGCCGTGGAACGTCAATTCATCCCCCATCCCCCGGAGTGATGCGATTTCACGGGTGAAGGCACAAGCATGCAAGAATATTTCGCCGACGTGCTGACCGATATGGTCAACAGGGCAACAACGACATGAGGAGCATCGTGGCTGCACGAAGCCGAGGCCGAACTTGGGTCTCCGCATCAGCAACTGCGCTCGGAGCAGGCTTGATCCTGAGTACGGGCGCCGTGAGCGCTTTCGCGCGCCCGATGGTCATTCTCGAACAGGTCGAATCGGCCTCGCCCGGTGCCTCGGCGCAGGCTGTGGGCGACCAGCTCGGTTCTCATCCCTCGATATCGGGCGACGGCCAGTACGTCGTCTATCAGGGCGTTCCCGAACAACCGGTTGCGCTCGAGGGCGAGATCCCCGACCGCGGGCTCGACGAGCGAGAGTTGACGATTTACCTGAGCAATCGTGCAGACGGCTCGACGGTCGAATTGACTCCGGTGCCCGATGGCCTCCGACCAGGCAACTCGATCAGCCCCATCATTTCCGGCGACGGTTGCAGCGTCGTGACGATCACCGAGATGGCACTCGACGTCTTTAGCGACGATGACGCTGGCACGCGCTGGGACGTCTACCGATCGGTGCTGCCACATTGCGAGGGCGCAGTTGGTAACTGGGAACTCGTCTCCACACGCAACGACGGCAGCTCGCTTGCTCGTGACGACGTCCGACCCGAATTTCCTCCCACTGTGTCGCGCTCCGGCACAGCAATCGCCTTCGTGCACCCTGACGAGCGGCTCTTCGACGCTCCTGACGTTAACGCAATCACTCTCGTCGACCTGACAGTTCCGGCGAGCGACTCCGGCCGTGCGCAGGTCGTTCCCGGCATGCCGATTGATCGTCCAAACACCGTCTTTGTTCACGTCGGTCTTGACCAGCCGGCCCTGTCAGACGACGGTCGCTACCTCGCATACCGCTCCGACGCCTCCTCGGCCGAAGCGTCGCCGGTGTGGGGAACGGGCCAGATCGACGGCGCCCGCGCCACCCAGCAGGTGTTTGTGTGGGACCGCCTCGAACCCGATCCGTCCCGCCAGGTCCAGCTGGTGTCAGCGCTGCCGACGGGTGAGCCGACAACCGCAGGCGCTGGTGAGCCCGTTCTTTCCCGAGCCGGCCGAGTGGTCGCTTTTAGTTCAGGAGATCAGGGCCTCGTGCCGAGCGTCTTCCCGACCTGCACGGACGACTGTCCGACGCAGATCTTCCGTCTCGACCGCGACGTCGATGCCGACAGCGTGTACGACGAACCGGGCGAGACCGCACTCGAAATGGTGAGCGCCGAACCGATCACCGAAGACGCGCCGACCCCGGTTGCCGGTCGGGCCGCGTCGTCCCAGCCGACGTTGAGCTCCGACGGCCAGTTGCTTGCTTTCGTCTCGAAGGCTCCGAACCTCCAGCTGATCGAAGCACCGGGCAGCGGTGAAGCCCTCGATGGCGACATCCTGGTTGCCGGCGGCGACGGTGTCAGCCTGCGCCGCATCACGGTGTCGACCGACGGCGTACGGCCGACTATCGGCGCGCATTCCCGTCCTGATCTGAGCGATACCGGTCGGATCACCGTGTTCGACACGTTGGCCGCCAGACAACTCATTGACGAAGGCGCAGCACCTGGCCGCCAGGTGGTCGCACTCTTTTCGCCGTCGCGCGTTGCGCTCGCTGATGCCGACGTCGGCACGACCGTGGTCGGTCTTGAGAGCGCAGGCTGGTTTGTTTCGCTGGTCAATGAAGGTCCGTCTGCATTCGATCCGGCAATGGTGACGGTTGACGATGATCGGTTCGCCATCGACCCAGACGAGAGCAGCTGTGTGACCGGCACGCTGGTGCCGGCCGGTGCTCGATGCAACGTGAGTTTTACGTTCACGCCGACTTCGGAAGCTGCCGTGTCTGCAACGATCACGATTGCCGAGCAAGGCTTCGAAGCGCTCTCGGTGTCGGCGACTGTGTCTGGTTCGGGCGGCGATCCTGCCCTGCAGATCTACCCCGGTGGCGGCGATTTTGGTGAAGTTGCCGTCGGCCAGTCAGGAGTCGAATTCCTCTTCGACGTGAGTAACGTCGGTTTTTTGAGCTCCTCGGTCGAGCGGATCGAGATCGTCGGTGCGCACGCCTCAGAGTTTGCGATCACCACGAACAACTGCGCTGACCGCCCGCTCAACCCGCGTGCCAACTGCGCCGTTGGGGTCACATTCACGCCAAGCAAAGCTGGCCGCCGGACGGTACTCATCGAAGCGTTCACGCCGCAGGGCCAGTCGACTTCCGTCATCCTTGCCGGTGACGGCATGTTCGAACCCGAGCTCGTCACCCTCGAGAGCACAGTCCAGGCTGGCGAAGAATTTGTTCTCGGTGGTTCTGACTACCCGGCCAACACCAACTTGGTCGTCGTCTTTGGCAATGGCCCCAGCGACAAGGTCAATGTCACGACCAACGATGGTGGCGGTTTCATTGTCTTTATCCCGGTGCAGCCGAATGCATCTGGCGGCGATCGTCAAGTCGTCGTCCAGTCGCGGCAGGGTGTTGCAGCCGTCGCCTCGATCGAAGTGATCGAAGACGACCCGATGTACATCGGTGTTCCGGGCTTCGGCCTGGGCTGACACCTTTGGCTATCGCCGGGGCAAGGTCACCCGGTTGGGGTGTTCAGACGTTCTGGGCGGGGCGGATGAGTCCGCCGATGTTGATCGCTGTGGTGCACGATGATTTCGACGACTCAGCGCCGACGGCGTCGCAGCGCACCGCGAAGGTGATGTTGTCGCCGGGTTGCAGGCGGATCGGCGTGATGCTCGGCTCGAACAACTGACCGCGAATGTTCGAAAGCGACCACTGATACGCAGTCTCGCCGTTGATCAGCAACGTGGCAATGCCGGACTCGTTCAACGAGTTCTCGACACGGATATCGGTGAGGTCGAAGATCTCGCCATCTGGAATCGTCGACGAGGCATCGTCGGTTGCGCTGAGCCCGGCATCGACAGCGAGTCGAATGAATGCTGGCTCGCTGGTTTCGTCGGACGAGGGTGGAAGGGTCGGTTCGGTGTTCTCGTCGGATGCTGTTGTGGCGGCGGGTATCGGGTTGCCCGGATCGACGGGCGCGAGTTCAGCGATGCGAGCGTCAACGCGCTCGTTGACCGTGTCGCGTAGCTCTGGGCGGGCCACACCGAACCAGGCGGCGGCCGTGGCGGCTACGACTGCGGCAACGGTGAGCGCGCGAACAATGGCGGGCCCTGGAATCGTCGGCGGTTGGACGACCGACATCGCACCGATTGCCGGGTCGTGTCCCTGCTGTTCGGCTTCGATCTCGAAGTCGAGTGTGCGAGTGGCGCGACGAAAACCACCGCGTTTGGCTTTCGCCTTGAATCGGACGAGGCTTGCACCGCCGGGAGCAATACCCACGGCCGGCGGGTCGAACGAGCCGTCGACCCGGTTGCTCGGATCGACAAGGCGGAGACGACAGCTTGCGAGGCCGTTGCCGTGGTTTTCTACCATGAACTCGTAGTTCGCTCGACGGCGAGCGCGTTGCACCGGCTGCAACGTGACGATGCGGCGGTCGTCGAAGGGCTGGATCGTCAGCACGATCTCGGCAACGACGGCATCGTCGGGCTCGCCCTGCGGGATCACGCGAACGTTGATCGCACTCGGGCCGGACGAGGTCGTCGGGATAGCCGGTGGCATCACTACGACTTCGACGACGTCCTGCGATCCGCCGAACAGGGTGACGTTGCCACGTTCGATCGTGGTCCAACTGGCGCTCAGGCCGGCCGGAACGATCGTGTATGACTCGGTCGACTGGCCAAGATTGTGAATTGACAATGGCAGCGTGAGGCGTTCGCCAGGCACAGCCACCATGCCGTCGCTGGAGAACCACGTCTGCACTGACACGGCCCCCGACAGTACTGGTTGGCCCCACACCGCACCCCTTCCCACACCCAGCAATCCGAAATGGAGATCGTTAGGCCGCGTGGGCGCGGTGATTTGGTCTCCATTTCGGGGATGGGTCTGTTGGAGTGTGTCTCGTAGGCTAGTCAGGTGCCTGTGATCCGTCCTCGTCGACTTCGCCGGACCGCAGCGATGCGTGATCTGTTGGCTGAGACCCATGTCCGGACCGATGATCTGATCGCGCCGCTGTTTGTGCGCGAGGGGATTGCTGAGCCGCAGCCGATCCAATCGCTCAAGGGCGTGATGCAGCACACTCGTGACTCGCTTCGTGCCGAAGTGGCCGAACTGGCAGCTCTCGGCGTGAAGTCGGTGATCTTGTTCGGGGTCCCCGCTGAGAAAGATGCGGTCGGTAGCGGCGCCTACGACCCAGAGGGCATCGTGCAGTTGGCGCTCGGTGACCTGCGTAGCGAAGTCGGTAACGACATGGTCGTGATGACTGATCTGTGCGTCGATGAATACACGAGCCACGGGCACTGTGGCATTGTCGACGAACACGGCGTGGTCGACAACGACAAGACTCTCGACTTGTACGTCGCTGCAGCGCTCGCCCAGGCGCGCGCCGGGTCGCACGTTGTGGCTCCCAGCGGAATGATGGACGGCCAAGTCGCCGCGATTCGCTCGGGGCTCGATGCCGAGAATTTCACTGACGTCGCAATTCTTGCTTACGCGGCCAAATATGCCAGCGGTCTGTACGGGCCGTTCCGCGACGCTGTCGACGTCGAGATTGCCGACGGCGGCGACCGCAGGGGCTACCAGCAGGATTACCGCAACACCCGTGAAGCGCAGCGCGAAGTCGACCTCGACATTGCCGAAGGCGCTGACATAGTGATGATCAAGCCTGCGCTGTCGTACCTCGACATCATTGCTGACACCGCAGCACGCGTCGATGTGCCCGTGGCGGCATATCACGTCAGCGGTGAATACGCGATGATCCATGCCGCTGCCGACAATGGCTGGATCGACGGCGATGCTGTCGCGCTGGAGCAGCTCACCGCGATCAAGCGCGCCGGAGCGAACATCATCCTCACCTACTTCACCCGCTGGTTCGCCGAGAACCAACGCTAACGCCGACCGGTCACACTGTGCCTGGCACATTGTGACCGCAGGAACGGACGCATTCCATGACTGACCAGATGATTCCCTATTGCGACCCCATCGGCTGCGCAGCCGCGGGCTGTACTGCCACCGTCTGCACGGGCGCTGGTTTGGCGTCGAACGCGACGATGTTCGCCCGCTCCAAAGCCGTGATCCCGGGTGGCGTCAACTCGTCAATCCGCGCATTCAACTCCGTTGGCGGTGAGCCCTACGTGGTTGCGCGTGCCAAGGGTGCAACGATCACCGATGTCGAGGGAACCAGCTATTACGACCTCGTCCAGAGCTATGGCGCCGTGATTCTCGGGCACGCCCATCCTGCGATTACTGAAGCGATCGCCGCCGCAGTCGTCGATGGCACGTCCTATGGCGCGCCGACCCCGCGTGAGATGAAGTTGGCTGAAGCCATCAGCGAGCGTGTGCCGAGCTGCGAACGCGTCCGTCTCATGAACTCGGGCACTGAAGCAACCAGCACCGCCATCCGCCTCGCCCGGGGAGTAACTGGTCGCGACCGGATTGTCACGTTCGCCGGCAACTTCCACGGTGCCACCGACGCGCTCCTGGTCGCAGGTGGGAGCGGCGTGGCGACACTGGGGTTGCCCGGCACGGCCGGTGTCCCCAATGCATCGGTCGCCGAGACCATGGTCGTGCCCTACAACGTGGTCCCTGAACTCGACGACCGGGTTGCAGCGGTCATCATCGAGCCCGTCGCTGCGAACATGGGTGTCGTTGCGCCGGTTGCCGGTTTTCTCGAGGGGCTTCGTGCCGAATGCGATCGCGTCGGCGCACTGTTGATCTTCGATGAGGTGATCACCGGGTTTCGACTCGGTTCCGGCGGTGCCCAGGCGATGTGCGGGGTCACACCGGACATCACTTGTTTCGGCAAGGTGATCGGTGGTGGCTTGCCAATTGGCAGCATCGGAGGTCGGGCCGACATTATGGAGCAGCTGTCGCCGCTCGGCCCAGTCTTCCACTCCGGCACGCTCTCCGGCAATCCGCTCGCCACGGCAGCCGGGCTCGCTGCCCTCGATCGGCTCACCCCTGACGTCTACATCGAACTCCGAGCTCGAGCAAGCCGCCTGGCAGCCGGTCTGAGTGACGCCTGTGCATCGGCTGGCTTTGCCGCATCGTTCCCGGTCGTTGGAACGTTGGTTGGTATGTTCTGCGGCTCTGCGGTCGGCACCGTGGCGAACTTCGACGATGCCAAGCGGACAGACGAGGCTGCTTACTCGCGGTTCTTCCAGGCGATGCTCGCCGAAGGCGTGGCAATGGCGCCGGGTGCATACGAGACAATCTTCGTGGGTCTCGGTCACACCGATGACGTGCTCGACGCGATTGTTGCCGCGGCGCATCGCGCTGCAACGTCTGCCGTAGGCGGCTGAGACAAGCGGTAGGTGCCGTCGATCGCCTGGCTCGCACCGCTACGTTGGCGGTTGTGCGGCAACTGTTCACCTGGCGATTCGTTGCAGCCGTTGCGGCGCTTGCGGGTTTGGCGCTCCTGCTCAATGCAGTCTTTGTCGGTGACGACGAGCTGACTGCAATCGTCGAGACCGAGGTTCCCAACCGCAAGATCGACTTCGTCTCGTCGGTCTTCTCGATGGAGACGTCTGACGACTTCGGGTCCGGTGATGACGGGTTGACCGACGGATTTATCGATTTCATGCTCCCCGGGAGCAAGGTGATGCGTGTTGCGCCCGGAACGCCGGGAATTGTCAATTGTGACCTGCAGTCATCGAACCGCTGTGTCGTGTTCGCCGACCTGCTGGGCGACGCGGTTGTCTGGTTCGCGACGCTGCCGAAAGCCGAGCGCGAAACCGTCGAACTTCCATCGATCCTCGATCTCCAAGACGGCTTCGCCCTGTTCGAGAACGGCTGGCAGATCAGATACGCCCCAGTCATCGATCGGTTTTGTGAAGGCGAGGACATCGTCAGCTTTAGCGATTTCCTGCGTCGCTTCGGCCCTGGCAGCACGTCGGTGGTCGACCTCGAAACGCAGTTGGTCACCGAGGTCCGGTGTGCGGGCACCGAGGCGCCTGACGCAACGATTACGCCGGTCGAGGAGCCTGTCGACCTGCCGGTCGGCAACACAACGGTGACGCCGATTGATCAGGTGACGCCGCTCGATGAAACGGTTAATCCGGTCGGCAGCGAACCTGCCAGCGAGCCAGCCAGCCAGCCTGCCAGCCAGCCTGCCAGCGAGGAATAAATCAACGCCTCGTGTCTGGCCCAGCCTCGTAGCTGGGTCGGGCGGCCGTGTCTCAGTCGAGCAGGGTGTGTGCCGCGGCGAGGCCGGAATTGTGGGCCCCTTCGATTTTCGGGCCGGCGAACGCATCGCCGGCCACGACGACGCGGCCGTTTGCCGTCGTCCAACACGGGTCGGGCCAGATTGAGCGTGGTGTCGCGAGCCGCCACTTTTTGAGTGAGTGTTCGAGAATCGAGGCGTTGCCGAGCCACGGCTGCGCAGCTGCGATGAGCTGATCGACCAACGTATGGTCCCCGTCGTCCCAGTGCGCTTCACTCCACGTGGGGTTGGCGTGGAACGTGACGGCCGGTTCGGCGCTGACGCCCTTGGAGGCATTGTCGCCGATGAAACTGAAAATCTCGTCGGCGTCTTGGATGCCACCGCTGACCGGAATCGCCGCTGGTCCGTCAAGCCGTACAAGGAGGCCAACGGTGCGGTCGTAGTCGGTTCGGAACAACGTTTCGTCGAGCTCGATGGCACCGTCGATCATCAATGCGAATGCTTGGGGAATCGGGCAGGTGACGATCACGGCATCGACGGTGTGCGTCGTTCCGTCGTCGATAACCACGGTGACGCTGTTGGCATCGGGTTCGTCACGAATGGCAAAGACCATAGTGGAGCACTGCACGTCAAGGTTGGCGGCAAGATCTTTCGCGAGCGAGCTCATCCCGTTCGTGGCGACGTAGCGGGGGTGCCCGTCGGCGCCGTCGAAACCCTGGTTCCAGACGTGAACGAGGCCACGCTCTTGCCAGTCGGCGACCTGTGCGGCGAAGGCCGGGCTGCGGACGGTGAAAAACTGGGCGCCATGGTCAAGCGTGGCGCCACCGATGCGACGAGTCGCCAGCCGGCCGCCTGGCGATCGACCCTTGTCGAACACGATGACGTCAGCGCCGCCGCGAACGAGTTCACGCCCAGCAATTAACCCGGCGAGGCCAGCCCCGATGATCGCAACACGCATCAGTTCAGCATGCCGCAGATTCGATGCACGGTTCCACTCCGGCCGTGCGGTGTTGGTGCGCTGCTTCGGCCCGCTTCAAGAACTCAAACAGGACCCGGTTGAACGATCTGGCATGTTCGACCATCAGCCCGTGGGCTGCGCCACTGATGACGGCCAGTTCGGCTGTGGGGATCCGGTCGGCCAGCTCTTCGCTGTCGCCGCGCGGTGTCAGGATGTCTTGGTTGCCAACGACGACGAGCGTCGGCACGGAAATGTTTGCAAGCTCGTCGGCGTACGTCATGTCGACGTTCAAGATCGCGTCGACCTGCGCAGCGAATGCGTGCGACGGACGGCCTAATGCGACTGGCCCAAGCCAGCCCATTGCAGGAAGCAGGCGACGGAATGATCGCGGGCCAATGACCCAGCGGGCAGCTTCTTGGCCCATGGACCCG
This sequence comes from Candidatus Azotimanducaceae bacterium, assembly GCA_047635555.1. Lineage (GTDB taxonomy): Bacteria > Actinomycetota > Acidimicrobiia > Acidimicrobiales > Ilumatobacteraceae > Ilumatobacter_A. The sequence continues at coordinate 9,653 of JBLIKS010000003.1, read as the reverse complement.
ATCCCGTTGGCGAGCGCTGTGTCGCGCCAGCTCGACAGCAGTTCTTCGCGCCACGGATGGTGCTGGCCAGCAGTGCAGGCAAGTGTGAGTGAGCGAACTCGCTCGGGGAATTTGACCGCGATGATCTGGCTGATGGCACCACCCATTGATGCACCGACCACGTGGGCCGTTTCAACGCCTGCATGGTCGAGGACGGTGATTGCGTCCTGCGCCATCTGCTCGAGTGAGTACTCGCCGTGTGGCTTGTCGGAGCGTCCGGCGCCACGATTGTCGAGGGCGATTGCCTGGTACCGAGGAGCCGACGCCAGCCGCTGGAGATCCCAGCCGTGTTTGTCGGCGCCGAGGCCCTGCACAAACAGGATCGGCGGCGCACCTGGCCGACCGGTGACCCGGTAGTGGATGCGGACACCATCGGTGGCGCGTACGTAGGTCATCAGTTGCCACCCAGGCCGCTCAGGGGGAGCCAGTCGAGCGGCGTTCCGGTGTTGATGTCGCCCATCTCGTTGAGTAACAGACTGATCTGTTCGCGCACTTCGGCGGCCAGGTCGTATTCGGCGAGGGGGCCCCGGCGGCGTCGGCCGCCGCGGATGGCGGGACCAATTTCGATGCGTGCTCGTCGGGTGAACGGTGAGCTGGTGGTGGCTGCGGGGAACAGGTCGACGCCTGTGGCCACTGCTGCGCCGATGATTTTGTGGTCGACGGTACCGACTTCGCGAGGCCGGTTACTCGACGCTGCAGCACTGACGAGCAGTTCGCCGGCACGCAGTGCGCCAGCGACCTCGTCAGGGTGGTTCAGCAGACCGCCGAGGCGTTGTGCGAGCGCGCCGAGCGTTGTGTCGTCGGGGCGACCGACGAATCGAACCGGGCGATCAACGGCTCGGCTGATTGCGAAGGCGCTGTAGACGTGCGCCATCGAAAAGCGTCGGGCGTTGACGACGATGAGCGCGCCTTTGCGCGCGGGGAGATGTTGATCTCCGCCGGTCGACACAGCCCACCGAATTTCGGACAGCATCGTGACGGCGCGGAACAGCCCGGCGTCGCGACCCCAGTCGTCGACATGGCCCGATGGTTCCTCGGTCACGCGGCGGAATGTTGCCCGGGCGGTGTTGGCGGTGCTTTCTGCCAGGGTGGCACCGTGCCGGACGGGAAACTGGACGACGCGGCCCAAGGGGGAGCTCATGATGCTGAGCCGATCTGTCGGGCGGCCGGGACCCGGGCCGGTCGGCGGACCACGCTTGGCCAGTGATAGAGATGATCGATGACCTCGACGGTCGAGACGTCAGCGGTGATGCCGAGCAGTTCTTCCATTCGCCCGTTGTCGGCAAGGCGGCCGCGGGTGAGCGTCTCGGCGACATGGTCGGGGATCGGAGCGCCCAGCATGTGGCTCAGACGGCGGGCAAGGAGCCACTGCGGCCCGAAGACCGGTACCGGGATGCGACGGCCGCGGCGGATTGCGTGCAAGGCGGTGATTGCGCCTGATGCGACCACGTTGACCGGCTCAGCGAGTTGGTTGCGCGCAGCAGCGACCAGTGCGCGGGCAGCGTCGTTGTGCTCAATGACGGCAAACGGTGGATCGGCGGGGGCGCTGAACGGCACGGCCGGCATGCGGAGCAGGCGACCGAGCGGCGATGGGACGTGCGCGCCGAAGACCGACGCAAGTCGAACGGTGCCAACCGTGACACCGACCCGACGAGCCACGCTGCTGGCGATCGCCTCGATGTCGGCGAGGGTGTGGCCGTACTCGGAAGTCGGCCTGATAGGAGCGTTTTCTGCGGGGCGGGTCAGTGATCCCCTACCCCTCCCGTAGATTTCGGTGCCGCTGCGCACCACGATGCTTTCGAGTGCACGGCATTCGGCTGCGGCGCCGAGGATGGAAGTTGCAGCCTGTTCAGTCAGCACTCCAGCGGCTTTGGGCGATGCTCGAGCATCGGGTTCCCACACGCCGAGGTGAACCAGAACGTGCGGGTTGAAGTCGGTGATCGTGTCGACGATTTGGTCGTGGTTGTCTGGCGAGAGGCGATGGTACGTCGTACGCTGCAGCCGTCGACGCGGCGGATCCGCGTCGATACCCGCAAGCGAACCCACCCACGGCTCGTCCTCGAGCATCCTCGCAACGAGCGTTCCCAGTTCGCCACCGACCCCACTCACGAAGACACGCCGCCCTGACATGGTATTCGAATCTACTCGCACACGTCGCCAATTGATTGGCTCAGCAGCCGGGATGTTCGGCGCGTCTGTTCTTGGATTGGGTGCCGCGCGTGCACTGGCGGAGCCGCTGGGTTTCACCGATCGAGCAACGGCACTGGAGCCGGCTCAACGGCTCAGTATCGAGGGGGAACTGGCCTTCCCGGTCGACCCGACGGGCGGCGACCTCGTCATGGCGAATGGCTACCGGGAAGGTGTCCACAAGGGCGTCGACATTGGCAATGGTTGCTCGCCCGGTCGCGGGCGATCGTTGCTTGCGTGCGCCGATGCCGTGGTGAACAGCATGGAGCAGTCGACTCGTCCCGGCAGGTACATCACGCTCCGCGACCATTCCGATAACTACTACCGCTACCACCACCTTGATGAGTTCATCGAGGGGATGGAGGTTGGTGATGCGGTGTCCGCTGGCCAGGTGATCGGGCTGATGGGCTTCACCGGCAACACCAACTGGGCGCATGTGCACTTCGAGGTGTGGCGTCTCAGTTTGAGCCCCGATATCGGATTTCCGGTCGACCCGCTGCCACTGTTGCCGCGGCCTGCAGGTTTGACAATCGGCCCACCGCAGTGCAATGACTGACCAACACGATCGAAGAAATATTACGGTTACGTGTCGATATGGGTCTCATGTTGTCGTACAATCTGGTCAAGTTCCCGGCGATCGATGCCGAATACATTGTTGTCCTCTTCGCGGGTTCTGAACGCCGTATGACCGTCTCCGACTGCTTTCCCCACGACATCGCCGCCGTTGAATCGCGGCCAGGCCAGATGTCGCGCCGCCGCCTCCTTGCCGCGGGGCTGGGTGCAGCAGCCGGGTTGTTCGCTGTCGAGCGTGCCGTTGCTGCACTGCCAAACGGCAGGATCGTCGCTGCTGCAGGATCGCTCCAAGCCAACAACTTGGCCCCGGCCGAACGAATTCCGGCGTCGACAACCACGACGACCGTTCCGCCCGCACCCGACGGCCAGATCATGTTCCCCGTGGATGCGCAGAAGGGCTGTTGGGTTTCTGACAACTTCGGGGACTGCCGTGGCTCGGGCTGCTCGCGTTCCCACGAAGGCCTCGACATCTCGGGTTCACGCGGGGCCGACCTCTACGCCGTGGTCACTGGCCGGCTCACGAAGCAGTACGTCGACCGCGGACTGACGTACGGCGCTGGGAACGGTTGGACTCTGGAAGACGAAGAGAACAACATCACCTACAAGTACTTCCACATGGCAACACACGCCAAGGGTCTGGCAGTGGGCGACATCGTCACTCAGGGCGATGTGATCGGCACCGTTGGCAACACCGGAACGTCGGGCGCCAACGACGACTCGAATTACCACCTGCACTTTGAATACCGACCGAACAACGTCGCGCAAGATCCGCTGCCACTGCTCGTGCGACCAAAAATCTGCACGTTCTACGTCGGCTAAAGCTGGCCGAAGCCGGCGCAGGCCAGCCGGGCCTCAGTCAGGCCTCAGTCTTGCTTGAGCGCCGTATCGATACAGAGGGCGCTCGCCACGATCAACGTGTTGAGCGGCTCGGGCATCCGCTGATGGATCTGCACCACGTAGTTGTCGGCGGTGGTGAACACGGCTTTGGCGAAGCCTTCGAAGGTCTTGGAGACGCGTGCGACCTCGTTGCCTTCGGCATCTTCGATGCGGAAGTTCCAGGAGCGCCAGTTCTCACCCTTGATCGAACCGAGTGTCTGGCCGTTGGCCTCGAGATTGAAGTTGATCTTGCCAATTGCCTTCTGTTGAACGATCTTGCCGATTTCGTTGCCGGCGGCGTCTTCGACGATCACCGTCGACTTCATCACCTTGCGCGGCCGGGTCAGCTGCATCAATACCTGCCCCGAGTTGTCGGTGATCTGCAGCTTGTGAGTCATGAACTGATCGAGTGAGCTCACGAAGCGCAGGACCTTTTTGGCTGCCGACTGGCCAACCTGGTTGACCATCGCCAGTTGCTGGCCATCCTGACCAGACACGCTGTACTGGTTGTTCAGCTCGATCAGCTTGGCCTTCTGGTTGACGACCAGGACGGGCTCGGTGAGGATCGTGCGACCACCGCCTCCGGCCTCAGGTGAAGCGGCCTCGCCCTCGACGGGTTCGGTGCTCTGAGCTCCAGCCGTGCTGACCTGGTCGGTCCAGGCCTCGCCGTCCCAGTAACGCAGCTCGGCGCGGCCGTTGGGGTCGCGATACCAGTTGGCAGGTGTAGTCATTATATTGACACTAATCCTGTTTTACCCGGTTCGTGCGGTCGTAGCGCCAGTTTGCGGGCGCTTGTTTCAGCGTAGTTTGTGGGCGTTCATGATCACTTCGCGAGCGAAGGGATCAAGCTGGCGGCCGGACAACCGCTCGGTGACTTGAATGGCCTGGGTGGCTTCTTCAACGAGGCCTGACCAACGGATGTATCCGCCCATGACGCCGATGATGCGATCGCTGACCTCTTCGGCGTGGACAAGCACCCGCATGTTGCGATTCAGGAGATCGTGTATTTCGGTGTAAAGCGCCTTGAGATAGGCGTCGAGGTGTTCCTTGTTGAACGCCCGGTGGCGGTACGGCAGCTGCAGTTCGTCGTAGTTGTGTAGGTTGCTCGGCGCTGAGATAATCGAGATAACGCAGCCGAAGCCGTTTTCGCGCAGCCAGATGATCTCTTCTTGTCGCCGGACCCGACGATGACTGTCGCCAACGCCGCCGGGCCGCTCGCACACTGCAAGCTTGTCCTTGAGGATCCAGGTGAAGTTGCGCGGTGTAATACCGAGCGCCCACTTCCCGCGCAATCTGGGAGCCATTAGCAGCCGCCCTGGAGCGATGAGTTGGAAGAGTGAGCAGTGTCCATAACGAGGATCAATGCTAGCCGGTCGATCGCGTCAGTGAGAAAGCCAGAGCCGCTGGGCTGATCGATGTACTCTGCGGCCCCCTGCGAGGTCGCACGCAGCAGCTTCACCCCGAGCCACGGACAGCACGCGTTCGAGGGCCGCAGCGTTCGGTGGATACCCGTCATCGGTGAGCCATCGCCGGAGGGAGCGTCGCGCCAATGGGAGCGGTGCTGCGGCGATCGCGACCGCATCTGTGGGGTCGATTGTGTTGGCCAGTTCCTCGAGCAGTACGTCGTCGTCGCGGAGGAGGTTTGCTGCCCGTTCGATCAGTACCGAGACGTCACGGTCAAAGATCTCGTCGGCCAGCGGGAGTAGTTCGTGACGAACTCGGTTGCGGCGGAATCTCGGGTTGTCATTTGATTCGTCGTGAACGATCGGGAGGCCAAGTTGCTTGCACAGCCTGTGGGTCTCTGTCCGGCGTAGCCGGATGATCGGCTTGGTCGGTCCGTGGCGGATGCCAGCGAGGCCGGTGGCGCCGCTCCCACGAAAGAGTGCCAGCAGCACCGTTTCGGCTTGGTCGTCGGCGGTGTGGCCGGTGAGGGCTGCGGGGCCGATTGCGGCTCGGCGGGCCGACCGGGCGCGGGCCTCGAGGTTTGGACCGTCGGACAGCTCGACACGAATGACCCGGCAGGAAATACCGAGGCCGACGGCGATCGACCGGGCCGCGTCAGCATCGTCAGACGAACGTGCGCGAAGACCATGGTCGACGTGGACAGCGTTGACGATCAGCCCTGCAGCAACTGCGAGGGCCGCCAGTGCAGACGAGTCAGGGCCGCCGGACAACGCGCAGGTGACAGCGGTTCCAGCCGACGGAAAGTTGCAGCGAGCAAGGAGATCTGCGACCAGCGGGTCGACGGGCAGCACGCCAGAGTCGACCGGCATGGGGGTGCGGTCAGAGGTCGTTCTGGCGACGACGCTTGCCGCCAGGGTACTTCTGTGATGTCACCGTCTTGAGGTAGAGGCCAACGAGGCCGACACCCAAAAAGAGTGCGACGCCTGTTAAGGCAACGCCAATCCACCAGTGCCAAACCTCGGCTGCGAGCATTCCGGCAGGTTAGCGAGCGATCGACGACGACAGGGCATTCCCGTCCGCACTTCTCCGATCCCCCCGACTGAACAGCAGCTGAACAGCAGCTGATCAACGGCTGATCAACGGCGTTGCGGTCAGGTAATCGCGACGTAGGCAATGACACACAACACGATGCCACGCATGGTCCAGGCGGCTGTCCTCACCCAGTTGGTGTTGACCAGCCGAGTGTGTAGAGCGTCGTCGAAGCTGGGTCCAAGCCGGCCGTGGAGCGGCGCCGACACGAGGGCGGTGACGCCGTAGGCAGCGCCCATCAGCACCAGTGCGACCAGTGGGAGTGTGCGGCTCATTCCTGCCGGAGGTGACGCCGCGATCCAGATACCGGTGGCCCCCTCGGCGAGCATGAACGGCCCGACGACGTAGCTGATCGCGGTGGTGTGGCGCTGCGCGAAGCGACGCCAGAGCTCGCTATCGGTACCGCGTTCGATTGCATCGAAGACTGGATAGTGGACGATCTGAATCGTCCAGATCAGTCCGGTCATCGCCCAGGTCGAGGCGAGTGCAAGCAGCAGTATGAGGGCATCGGTCGATTCCACGTCATGATCGTGCCGCGGACGGCACGGTCATGACGTGTTGAGCGTTCAGCCGATCACACCGTCGCCGTCGAAGTCGGTGTCGAAGCACTTCTCGATCCGCGAGAGCAGGTCGGCTGGCATCTCGTTTTCCTGGCACTTTTTCTGGATGACCTGCTTGAGTTCGGCGTGGAAGTCGAAGGCGCTCAGACAGTCAGGGCAGGCGTCAAGGTGATGGCGGATCGTGTCGCGCGCTGCGTCTGACAGTTCGGAGTCGAGGAACACGTCGAGCTCTTTGAGCGTCTGACTGCAATCGGGGGTGTCACATGCGTCCATCACTTCTCCTGCCCTTCGTTGTTCGAGTCGGTGGGTTCGGGCTGAGGGTCAGCGAGTCCACGTTCGAGTGCATATGTATGCAACGCCTTCTGCATCGCCTTTCTTCCCCGGTGGAGCCGTGACATCACGGTGCCGATTGGGATGTCGAGCATTTCAGCGATTTCTTTGTACGCGAAACCTTCGACGTCGGCGAGGATCACCGGCAAGCGGAAGTTGTCCGGGAGCCCTTCGAGCGCACCTTTGACCTCGTCGTCTGGAAGCATTTCCATGAGCGACTCTTCGGCAGATCGGCCAATCGAGGCATCCTCGAAGGTGCCAAGGCGCTTATAGAGGTACAGGTCCTCGATGTCGCCGAGATCTGACTCGTCGGGACGCCGCTGTTTCGCCCGGTACTTGTTGATGTACGTGTTGGTGAGGATGCGGAACAACCAGGCACGCAGGTTCGTGCCATCAGTGAAGGTGTGGAAACTGCGGAAACCCTTGAGGTACGCCTCTTGTACGAGATCTTCTGCGTCCGCCTTGTTTCGGGTCATGCGCATCGCAGCCGAGTACAGCTGCGGCGCGTATTGCATTGCCTGATCTGCGAACACTTTCTGATCTGCCATTGCGGCGGACCTTAGCGGTTGGGGCGCGTGCGGCGCCGGGGCATGCCGCGGTCTTTCAGTCCAGGCAGTCGGCTTCTTGCTCAAGCGCGGTGGCAACATTGTGGACGGCATCGGAAAGCCGTTCCAGCATGCTGGCCAGGGTTGCGAGTTCGTCATGGTCGAACGACTGCACAATGTTGATCAGTGCCGTTGCCCGTCGATCGACAGCTTCGCCGTGTCGGCGACGGCCCTCTTTGGTGGCCCGCACCATGACGACGCGACCGTCACGCGGTGATGGGAATCGTTCGGCGAGGCCGTCGTTGACGATGCGTTGCACAGCGCGCGTTGCAGTCGACGGATCGATGCGGAGGCGGTCCGCCAGGCCCTTCATTGTGCGGTCCCGCCGAGTCAGGAGGTCGAGCGCATCCATCTGGCCTTGTTCGAGCGGGTCGTCTTTGCCGAAGTAGTAGTCACGGAGGGCCGCAGCGCCGGCACCACGACGGAGTTCGGTCCAGGCCTTGCCGATGCGCAGAGCGTGAGCGCGGTCGATTGGGTCGCGGAGATCGACAGCTTGACTTTGGCCAGCGGCGCCATGTGCGGCTGGGTTGGAAGGCAGTGTTGTCATCTCACGGCTGACGTTAGTGTCCCTCCCTCACCCGTCACGTGACGGACGGCACATTTCGTGTCGTGGTTGTTCGTGACTGCACGCGAGACTCCAACGATGTCGGAAACCACTGGCCCTCCTGCGTCTGATCCCGTTGCGCCGACTGCACTGGAAGCGCTGCGCGCATTGGCGACGAGCGAGGTAGCGATCACCGAGTTGTTGCGGCATCGCGAGGTGTACACACCGCGAGGCCTTCTCAGTGTGCTCTGGCATGAACCGAGCGCTCCGGTACCTGCGGCGATCGTGATGTGCGGTGGGGCAATGGGCGGTCTGCTTGGGCCTGGCCACGGGCTCTACCAGAAGTGGGGTGATCGTTGGGCCGGGCGCGGCGTTCGAGTGTTACGCGTCGGGTATCGGGAACCAAACAACCTGGATCTGTGTGCGCACGATCTGGCGTGTGGGGTCGAATGGGCACGCGACGCCGGCGCGGAACGTGTTGTGGTGATGGGGCACTCGTTCGGTGGCGCGGTGGTGATTCGAGCGGCTGTGGTGATGGCCGGTTCGGTCGCCGGAGTTGTCACATTCGCCACGCAGTCGGCGGGGTGCGAGGTGGCTGCGGCGTTGGCTGACCGACCGCTGTTGTTCTTCCACGGGGACCGAGACGAGATTCTCCCGGCTGAGTCGAGCCGTACGGTGCAGGCGATTGCTGGCCACGGCGAGGTGGTCATTTTGCCGGGGGATGGCCATCTTCTTGCGAAGAGCGACGATGTGCTGACTGAACGCCTTGACGACTGGCTGCCCGATGTTCTTGGACTTGGCTGAGGGGCCAGTCTGCCGTCCTTTGCGGCGTGTGAATCTCTTTGTCGTCGTTTTGCCATAACCTGTGTTAGCTTGACGCCTCGCAGCCAAATGGCTGCCAATAGGGGGTTCGGAAATATGTTTTCTGCAGGAACGGTTCGCGCGCGGCGCGTTCGAAATGGGATCATCGGTGCAGCGATGGTGCTGGCGTCTGTTGTTGGGGTCGCGCCAGCACTGGCTGGTGCTGCCGATACTCCGCAGCCGAACGCGGAACCCTTTGTTGATGTTTCTGCCGGGTCGGTCGACCTTGCACGTGCTCAGGCGGGCGCTGCAGCAGCGAGTGGCCCTGACACCTCGCGCGGGTTGAGTTTTAACCGTGTCGCGATGCGTTCGGTGCTTGCTGGCGCACCGGACAATTCGAGGGGTACTGGGTCGTTGACGATTGATCTGCCGGCGCCTGATGGGTCGACAATGTCGTTCAATGTGTGGGAGTCCGCGATCATGGCGCCCGAGTTGGCTGCTGCGTTCCCGGAGATCACGACGTATTCCGGTCAGGGTATTGATGACCCGGCGGCCACGATTGTGTTTGACGTGACTCCGCATGGTTTCCATGCCCAGGTCCTGTCGCCGACTGGCGCGTGGTATATCGACCCGGCCGCGATGGGT
>JBLIKS010000002.1:0-31623 GCA_047635555.1 Candidatus Azotimanducaceae bacterium | reverse complement strand
GGCCGCGAGGAAGAACGTCAGGCCTAAGCCGTCACGCAACACCGGAGCGGCGTCAAGGCCGCGCTTGATGGTCGTGATCGTCGTATCGGTGCTGCCGGTTCCAAAGGCACCCGCAGCACCCACCGGAGCCTCTTGGGGCGTCGGCTCTTCGTCGACCGGATCGACAGCACTCGCGATAATCGTCATAACAACGGGCTCCGGTCGGTTTCAAACGCCGCAACGAGTTCGCGATAGTCGTCGTGTGAGGCGAGAAGTTCGTCGTGCGTGCCATGGCCGGTCACTGCACCAGCGCTCAGGAACACCACGTCGTCAGCGAGCGCAACGGTCGACGGCCGCGACGCCACAAGCATGACGGTGGTGGAGGCCAGCGCCGTTCGCATGTTGTCCAGCACCTTGGATTCGGTGGCCGGGTCGAGTGCCGATGTGGTGTCGTCGAGGATCAGCAGGGCTGGTTGGCGAACCAGTGCTCGCGCAAGCGCCAGGCGTTGTCGTTGACCGCCACTCAGGCTGACGCCACGTTCGCCGACCACCGTGTCGAGCTGGCCTGCGAGGCCCCGCACGAAGTCATCGGCCGCAGCGATGCGGAGTGCTTCCCAAATCTCGTCGTCACCAAACTCGGTACCGAACTCGATGTTGTCGCGTACGGTTCCAGCGAGCAGAAATGCTTCCTGAAAGACGATCGAACGTTGTCCCGCAGTGATCTCGATCTGACCCGATGTCGGTGCGACGAGCCCAGCGGCGAGATCCGCAAGCGTGCTCTTGCCCGAACCCGTTGGCCCAACCACCGCAGTGATCGATCCCGAGGGCAGCGTCATCGTGACGTCGTGCAGCGCATGATTGTCGGCATCGGCGTGGCGGAAGCCAACGGCGCGGAAAGCCACGCCGACACCCGCTGCTGCGACCGCAATCCCTCGGCGTGGATCTGCCTCAACGGGTTCAGACAGCACCGCTTGGATGCGCGTCCACGCCGCCATCGAACGCGGGAGTTCCGACAACGCATAACCGATCAGACGCAGCGGCAACACCAGGAGTGTGAAGAGAAAAATCACGCTGGAGAACTCTCCAACGGTTACGTCGCCGGACTGCACACGAACGGCACCGATGACGACCAATGCGATGCTCGTGAGCGTGGGGATCAGATCGAGCAGCGCCTCGAACCAGCTACGCATCTTGATCGCCGTAATTCGCGGCGTCAGGACATCGCCTGCGAGATCAGCCAGACGCTGTGTCTCGCGGTCCTCGGCTCCATACGACTTAATTAGCTGAATGCCCTCGAAGCTCTCGTGGACGCCGGCGGAGAACTTTCCGAGTCGTTCCTGCGCTTCGGTGAAATACACGGCGACCGAGCGTTCGTAGACGACGTTGGTCCCAATCAGGATCGGGAACACGACAATGGCCAGCAGGCCGAGTGGGATATCGGTGAAGAACAGCCAGATCGTCGAAACGAAGATCATCACGACCGTGCTCGACGCGAACGGGATCGGTGCAATGACGCTGACGGTTGCTTCGGTGTCGATACCGGCGCGCGCAACGAGATCGCCGTCGGCATGCCGACGGTGCCACCCGAGCGGTTGGGTGACCAGCTTGTCGAGCACCTGGTTGGTGTAGGTCTGGGCGACTCGCCACATGCCCATCGAGGCAAACGCTCGGCGGAACACCACGCCAACAGCACGCACCAGCCCGATGCCGATGATCATCGAGAAACCGGTGATCACCGCGCCTGTTGCAACGTCGCCCTCTTCGAATCGAACGATGATCACGTTGTCAATCACCCAGCGGATCGCGAAGCTTGAGGCCACCGTTGCCAGTGCGAAGACCGCGGCCCCGCTGAACGCAATAGCGAACGGACGCGGGTGGAGCGACAGCATCGAGCGGATCAGTTGCCAGTTCCTGCGGGCTCGCGAACCGCTTGATTCCCTGCGATTGTCGCCCCCGGGCACCCCAGTTGTCTCAGTCACGTCGGGCACATCGCGTTTCTACCAGCCGTACTCGGCCATAACGTCCTGTGTTGTGGTGACACACGGCGAACAGATCGACAACAACGGCCATTTTCAACGGACCGCCCGCAAGAAAGGCGTGACTATCGGCAAGGTGCTCTTCCCGGTTGGGGCGCTGCTATTCGTCTCGTTCTGGGCGTGGGCGCTGTTCTTCGCGTCGAAAACCTCCGTGAACAAGATCGAAGATCGCGCGTGGGCTGAGCGGGCCGAGGGAATCTGCGCCCCGGTGAAGGAAAAGCTGCGTGGGTTCGAAATGCAGGCCGATCCGAGCCTCGACGTTCGAGCCGACCTCGTGGTTCAGTCAACGGACACCCTCGGCCGCATGCTCGACGACCTCGTTGCCGTGACCCCGACCGACGCCAAGGGCCAGGCCATCGTCCCCGCCTGGATCGCTGACTGGCGCCAGCTACTCGACGATCGCTACGCCTACTCCGAGCGGTTGCGAGGCGGACAAAACGTTCCGTTCACCGAGACAGCAGTCAACGGCGTCCCGATTACCGAACGGATCGAAAACTTTGCTGGCGACAACGAGATGCCGAGCTGCGCACCCCCGCACGGCTCGGTGCTCTGATTTCTTACAGCTGCTTGATCACCCGTGCCGGCACGCCGGCCGCGATGCAGTTGTCGGGTAGATCACCCGTCACGACACTGTTGGCACCGACGACAACGTGCTTGCCGATGTTCGAACCCGGCAGCACGATGCTGCCGTGGCCGAGCCAAGAACCGTCACCGATCGACACCGGTCGTTCGGGCATGACCTGCATCGAGATCGGAAGCTCGAGGTCTTCGTACCCGTGATTCTGATCAGTGATGTAGACATGGTGGCCAGTCCACACGTCGTTGCCGATCTCGATCCGCAAGTGACCAACGATCCCACTCCCCTTGCCGATGAGGCACCGGTCGCCGATGCTGACGACCGGGTCGGTGATCATTTCTTGGCCGGGCACCATGCCGGCTGAAAGGGTGGCTTGCGGCCCAATCATCGTGCCCTCACCGATGTGAATGTACTGCTCGTTAAAGAGGGTGTTCGGCGGGAAACAGATGACGCTGTTCTTTCCGAACTTGCCGAACCGTTTGCCCCGGCCTGTGTCGGGACCAATCGCACCCAACTCGGCAGCGAGTTCCCAGCTGCGGTGTACGGCTTCGCTCGATGCGCGTTTGACACTCGTCAGCAGTCGCTGTCGCAAGGTGTCGGGTACTGGGTCTCGTTCGAGCACGAGAATCGACGCTATCGGCTTCGCTCGATCGGCTGATTAGTCAACTTTCGGCCGTTGGCCGTAGTCCTGCCAGGGTCCGTCACGATCAGCGATCACCGGCTTGAAACCGCGTTCGGCAATGTCTTCGGTCCAGCGATATGCCTCTTCGGTGTGGCGCGTGATGCCATCGAAGAACGTGCCGAGCATCTGCGAAGTCCGCAGGCCCATGTTCTCGAATGCCTGGTTGATGAGCAGCTTGTTGAGTGCGAGCTGGTTGGCGGGGATGGTGGCGAACCGACGAGCTTCTGCTTCGACCTCGGCTGCAATCTCGTCAGCGGGCAGCACGTGGCTCACCAAGCCGATGCGATGAGCAGTCGGGGCGTCGATGGCCCGACCCGTCAGCAGGAACTGCTTGGCATGTTCGAGCCCCAGCCGGTGGACCCACATCATGGTCGTCGGCGTACCGTAGATGCGGCTTGGCGCATACCCGATGTGGGCGTCTTCGGCCATGTACAGCAGGTCGGCGCAGAGCACCAGATCGGTTGCTCCACCGACTGCCCACCCGGTGATCTCACCGATGACGGGCTTTGGGCACTCCCAGATCTTCATGAATCTGCGGACGTTGTTGTTCATGAACTGGTAGTCCCGCACGGGGTCCCACGCACCCTCACGTGGCGCTGGCCCCTGAGCCCCGTACGGCGTCGACCATCCAGGCGGACCGTCGGCGGACTCAGAGAAGTCATTGGCGTTCGTCAGGTCGTAGCCAGCCGTGAGGGTGCCGTCAGCGCCTCGCAGCACGATCGCTGCGACATCGCGTGACTTAGTTGCAGCGTCGATGCCGTCGGCGACGCCCTGGATCATCGCATCGGTCAGCGTGTTCTTTTTGTGCGGACGATTCAGCGTGATGATCGCGATGTCGTCGCGCTCTTCGTACAACACAACAGAGTCAGGTTCATCGCTCATTTCCACCACTTCACTCGGTTCAGGAGATGCTGCACGAATTGCAGGTAGTCGGGAGCGCTGCGCGCACCGCTGATGAACGCTGTCGCCATAGTCTGTGCAGCGTGCCGCCGATCGGGGTCCGACCACCCAAACCGACCCCGATCGTCATCGCTGCGTACTTCGGATACGTCATCGTCGGCTGGTTCCTCAACGGGCTCGGGTCCGTGCTTCCCGAGCTAGAAAACGAACTCGGGAAACGGGCGTCGGCGTACACGTTCCTGCCGGGCGTCGTACTACTCGTGTGGGGATCAATCGTGGTGCGCCGCCACCGCGGCGCCGCTCCGGCCAGCCCGCACACCAGCACCATGGTCCTCGGTTCGGCAGCACTCGCGGGTGGTGTGCTGGTGATGGGCATCACGCGTTGGTTCGGTGTGAGCGCAATCGGCGCTGGCATCAGTGCGACCGCCGCTGCAGCCCTGATCCGGCTGATGCCAGCGCTGCTCGCTTCGGCGCGGCCCGACGACACCGAACGCGTTCTGATCCGAGCCAACGCCTATTCGAGCCTGGCAGCCATCGCCGCCCCGCTGGCGGTGGGCTTGTCGATTCTGCTCGGCGGCGGGTGGCTCCCGGGCATGGTCGTGCCGATCGGTGGCGGCGCAGTAGTGATCGTGCTGATGACACGTGGCAACGGCACCGGCCAGACCGCCGCTGCGCTGCAACCCGCCAAGCCAATACACGACGACGAGCCCGTCGTGCCACCGTTTGCACTGTGGTGGCGCGAAATCACGGTACTGACATTGTGCATCGTGGTCGAGTTCTGCTTCTCGTACTTCGCTGCCACGTTCCTCCATGAGGAGGTCGAGATGTCGACCGCTGGCGCGGCGGCGGGCGCTGCAGCATGGGGCTGCGGCATGACGTTCGGACGGTTCGTCACCAGCACCTGGCCACCACCTCGATCGATCCTGGTGAGTGTCGTCCTGATCGCCGTTGGCTTCGGCCTCATGTGGGGAATCGCCACGCCTGTGGCATCGATTGCCGGGATCGGCCTCGCTGGCCTCGGCGCCTCGCCGCTGTACCCGACCAGGATGACCGCGTTGCTGCATCGATTCCCGCGCTCACCCGATCAGGCTGCGACGCGCGGCTCGATCGCGTCGGGTGTCGCCTTGATCAGTGCACCGGTACTGATGGCCGGGCTGCGCGCAGCGACCGATGTTCGCAGTGCATACCTCGCAGTTCCGCTGTTGCTCGCCGTGCTGGCCATATTGGCGCGGCCGACCGCAGCGCCGACATTGGCCACGGAGGCATCGATCCAACCGGCCCTGCGCGACTGATCGATGCCGCAAGCTCGTCAACAGCCCTCCTCGAGCGCTTACTCTGGCGAAATGACGGAGCCAGTTGCACTTACGACGTCCCACGCCATCGGGGATTCCACACCTCCGGTCCGAGATCTCACGATTGGAGACCTGCTCCGCGCAGCCGCCGCAGCAGCACCCGATCAGCTCGCCTTGATCGAAGGAATTCCGCTCGCTGACGGGGTGGTCCGTCGTCAATGGACCTACGCCGAATTGCTCGTGCAATCCGAACGCACCGCTCGGGCGCTACTTCACCGGTTCGAGCCAGGGAACCACATCGCTGTCTGGGCGCACAACATTCCCGAGTGGGAGCTCCTCGAGTTC
Organism: Candidatus Azotimanducaceae bacterium; assembly: GCA_047635555.1. Lineage (GTDB taxonomy): Bacteria > Actinomycetota > Acidimicrobiia > Acidimicrobiales > Ilumatobacteraceae > Ilumatobacter_A. The sequence continues at coordinate 25,812 of JBLIKS010000002.1, read as the reverse complement.
GGCTGCGCATTGGCTGGCATGGTGATCGTCACCGTCAACCCAGCGTTCCAGCGACACGAGTTGCACTACGTGCTCACACAGTCGAAGGCCAGGGCAGTGTTCGTCGTGCCATCGCATCGCGGCAATGCAATGCTTGCCACGGCCCAAGACGTCCAGACCGAATGCCCCGAACTCCAAGACATCATCAGCTTCGACAACTGGGACCATTTCCTCACCGGAGCCGACCAGTTCACCGGCGATCTCCCACAGGTCGCTTCGACCGACCCCGTGATGTTGCAGTACACATCGGGCACCACCGGATTTCCGAAGGGTGCGCTCCTGCATCACCGTGGGCTCGTGAACAATGGACATCATGTTGTCGACCGGCTCGGCGTCGCCGATGGCGATGTCTACGTGCAGACAATGCCCCTCTTCCACACGGGCGGCAGCGCCTTGGGCGTCCTCGGCTGTGTGTCCAAGCACCTCACCCAGGTGCTCGTTCGAGAGTTCGAACCCGGCCTTGTTATCGAGTTGTCGCAGACCTACAAGTCGAACACGATGCTCGGCGTACCGACGATGCTCGTCGCCATCCTCGAGCATTCCGACTTCGCCGATGCCGACCTTTCGTCGCTCAAAGCCCTCTGCTCCGGCGGCTCACTCGTTCCCGAACACCTCGTGCGCACCTTTGAAGAACAGCTCGGTGCCCCGTTCACGATCGTCTTCGGACAGACCGAATGCTCACCGGTCGCATCAATGACACGGCCGACCGACACAATCGAAGACAAGGCTGGCACCATCGGCCCACCAATGCCGAACGTTGAGGTACGCATCGCCGACCCCGAGTCGGGCGAGACCCTGCCGATCGGCGAGGTCGGCGAGTACCTGACTCGCGGCTATCACGTCATGCACGAGTATTTCGAGATGCCAGAGGCAACCGCCGAGACAATCGACGCCGACGGCTGGTTACACACCGGCGATCTCGCGGCAATGGACGATCGCGGCTACTGCACCGTCGAGGGACGCCTGAAAGACATGATCATTCGCGGCGGGGAGAATATTTATCCCAAGGAACTCGAAGAGCTCCTGTTTGCTCATGACGCTGTCAGTGAAGTGGCGGTCGTCGGCCTGCCTGATGACAACTGGGGCGAAACGGTCGGTGCCTTCATCCGACCCGCACCAGGCACGACGGTCGACAAGCAGCAGTTGTTTAGCTACCTACGGGAGCATCTCGCACCGCACAAGACGCCTCGGCAGTGGTTCGCGGTCGATGAGTTTCCCTTCACCGGATCAGGCAAGATTCAAAAGTTCAAGCTGCGTCAGCAGTGGATCGACGGCGAATGGAACGAACTGTGAGTGACAGCGAAGAACACATCGGCATCGCGTATGCAACGGCGGAGCGGTTTGAGCAGCCCGTCGACATCGCGTACAACGGGTCATCGACGCAGAGCCCGGTGCGTGCCCCGCAGGTCGCTGGTGCGCTCGATCAGATGTTGGGCGGCAACCCGCCGCCAATGGACGAAGACTGCCTGCAGCTCAACGTCTTCACGCCAGCGCGCGACAACGGGTCTCGACCCGTTCTCGTCTGGATTCACGGCGGGGCCTTCACTAACGGCACGGCGCACATGCCGTGGTACGACGGAACCGCGCTTGTTGAACGGGGCAACGTTGTGGTCGTCTCGATCAACTACCGCCTCGGCGCCCTCGGCTACCTCGGTGACACGAACTGCGGAACACTCGACAAGGTGTCGGCGTTGCGTTGGGTCCAGCGCCATATTGCCGATTTTGGCGGCAACCCGGACAACGTCACTGTGTTCGGCGAGTCAGCCGGCGGCGCAGGCATCATTGCTCTGTACGCAACGCCGGCAGCCGATGGTCTCTTCCACCGGGCCTGGGCAATGAGCCCGTCGATCCTCCAGCTGCGAACATCTGAGCAGGCCGCTGAATACCAGCGGACATTTCTGGACCTCCTCGGTGCCGACTCACTCGTTGCGGCAAAGTCCGCATCGCTCGACGACATCCTCGATGCCCAGAACCGCATGCCGCTCAGTGGCGCCGGGCTCAAAAACTTCAGCCCCACCGAGGGATGCTCCAGCATCCCCGAACCGATTCTCGGGACCGCTGCGACAGATCTGCGGCCGCTCGTGATCGGTACAACTCGTGACGAGATGCTGCTCTTCACCACTTTCGATCCGTCACGTGCCGGCTGGACCGACGCGGAGGTCGACCGCCAGTTCTCTCAGCGGTTCGGTGCGACATCCGACGAGGCAGTCAGCGAGTACCGCCGGCTGCGACCCGACACCAATGCGAGCCAGCTGATCTCGGCGATGCAGACCGACGAAATGTTCCGTGTACCGGCGCAGCAGCTGGCCTCGGATCGGACAGCACCGACCTGGATGTATCTCTTCGATGTGCCATCGACGGCTTTCGGTGGCGTACTCGGCAGCTGCCATGGCAGCGATATTCCGTACATGTTCGACAACCTCGCCCAGCCGGGCGTCTCGAAGTTCCTCGGCGATGATTCGGCCCAAAATGTTTCTGAACACTTCAGCGAGGCACTAATCGAGTTCGCCCGAAGTGGTGAACCGGATTGGCGCCCGTACGACAGGGAACAGCGCAACACCCAGATCTTCGGTATCGACGCTGGCGTCGTGGGCGACCCTGAAGCCACTATTCGTCTGCTGTGGCACTGATGGTCGACCTCCCGTTCGGGTCGATCACCGACGTTGCCGGAATCACCGTCGGGCACCATCAACGAGCAGGCCGCGGCTGGCAGACGGGCACGACTGCGATCATCGTCGAATCAGGCGCGACTCCGGGCGTCGATGTACGCGGTGGCGGACCCGGGACTCGAGAAACTGATGCCCTCAATCCACAGAACTTGATCCAGGAGATCCACGGCATCTGCCTGACCGGCGGAAGCGCCTACGGCCTCGCAGCGGCACACGGCGTGATGGAATGGCTCGAGGGTCGGGGTCTCGGGTTCCCGATCGGGCTGATGAACGGTTCACCCCAGGTCGTCCCGGTGGTTCCCGCTGCGGTGATTTTTGATCTCGGCCGCGGCGGTTCGCCAGCCAATCGACCAGATGCCACGTTTGGAAGCAAAGCAGCGGGAAATGCCCGGCGCTCTCAGCAGCGTTGGGGCTCAGTAGGCGCCGGCACCGGTGCCCGCGCCGGAGGGTTGCAAGGTGGTGTCGGAACTGCTTCGACAACCGTCAAGCTTGCCGAGAGCGGCATCGAAGTCACCGTCGGCGCACTCGCCGTTGCGAATCCGAACGGCTCAGTCATCGATCCGACGACGGGCCTCCCATGGGAGCCGAGCGGTGCCCGGCTCCGCCGACCGCTGGCTGACGAACGACGTGCGCTCATCGCTGCATTGACCGGCCAGGCCGCGTTCAACTTAAACACGACAATCGGCGTGGTCGCCACGTCAGCACGGCTCGACAAGGCAGAGACCTCGAAAATGGCCTCGGTCTCCCACGATGGGCTTGCTCGCGCCGTGCGTCCGGCGCATTCAATGACCGACGGCGACACGATCTTTGGCCTCGCCGTCGGTGCCACCGATCTCCCTGCCGTCGGCAGGCATGTTGCCCTCAACGTCATCCTCAAGGCCGCCTCCGAGACCTTCGCCGCGGCCTGCACGCACGCCATCTTGGCGGCATCGACAATCGGGGAGGCTGTTGCTTACTCCGATGTGTGCCCGTCGGTCTACCGTTCCAGCCGATGATCACATTCTCTTCCCCTGCTGATATGCGTGCGTGGACCGAACAGCAGCGCTGCGCTGGCAAGACCATCGGATTCGTGCCCACGATGGGGGCGCTGCACAGCGGCCACGTGGCACTGATTGCCGATGCCGCACGACGTGCTGACGTCGTGGTCGTGTCGATTTTCGTCAACCCGCTGCAGTTCAATGAGTCCACCGACTTCGACAGCTACCCGCGTCCGATCGATGACGATGTCGCCGCCTGTTCTACTGCCGGTGTTGCCGCCGTGTTTGCCCCGACAGCTGGTGCGATGTACCCGCCGGACTTCCAGACACGCGTGCTACCGGGCCCGCTCGGCGAGGTGATGGAAGGCCCCAACCGGCCGGGCCACTTCGAAGGCGTTGCCACCATTGTGGCCAAGCTGCTCGGTGCGGTTCGGCCCCACGTTGCGATCTTCGGGCAAAAGGACTTCCAGCAATTGCGGATCATCACACAGATGGCAACCGACCTCGAACTCGGTGTCGAGATCATCGGCCACCCAATCGTCCGCGATCCGGACGGCGTTGCCCAGTCGAGCCGCAACGTCCGATTATCGGCCGGGGCGCGCAAAGCCGCGGTTGTTGTACCCCACTCGCTCGACGCAGCAGTCTGGGCTGCAAAGGACACCGACGACGTCGAAGTAATCGTCAGCGCAGCCCTCGCCGTCGTTATCGGTGAACCGCTCGCCGAGCACGAATACACCACCGTGTTCGATGCAACAACACTCGAAGCAATCGACACCCTCACGCAAGCGCAGCGATCCCCCGGCAAGGTACGTATCGGCACCGCTGTCTGGTTCGGCGACGTCCGGTTAATAGACAATTGCGACCTCTTCCCCGCCTGAACTGTCACAAATTGTTCAGTGCTCTCCTAGTTCTGGAGGCGATCGGCGATGCCCGTGAGGACGAGGAGGAGCACCATTCCGTTAAAGATGGCGTGGGCCACGATGGTTGGGCCGATGCGACGGAGTAAGTAGGCAGCGCCACCGAATGCAATCCCGACGCCTGAAAGGATGATGGCTAAACCAATGTTCCCTGCGCCGCGGACCGGATCGATATGCGCAACGCCAAAGAGCACACCCTGCAGGACCACGGTCGGCACGGCAGCGAGCCTGCTCCGTAGCCCGCGCATGACGACGCCACGAAATACAATTTCTTCCACGAACGGCGCTGCAATCACCGCAGTAATCACGAGCGACACGACGTAGGTGCGATCTGCGGTGAGCTCGCTGATCCCGTCCGTGTTGTTCGAGAGCGGCACCCCGAATGCAAGCACCAAGGCGCCCATTGCGACCTGGGTTCCAATCGCGACGAGCCAGACCACAGGACCCCAGCCGAGGTCGGACCACTTCGGCTGCAACCCGACGTCATCGAAGAACTTGTCGGTACCCCAGCGGCGACTCGCGTACTTGCACCATGCCAGTGATGGGCCGTACCCCATGAGGCCGAGCAGGGCGACGTACGCAACGACCGGCCACTCAAACCGCAGGAGCGCATCGAGGACGTACTTCGATGTGAGAAGCGAGAGGACGAGAACGGCCACCGCACCGATCGCGGCGTTCATCGGCAGTGTTGCATGCGGCTCGCGCTCTGGGGCGAACGCCGGGGTTGGATTGGCCCACGTGCTGGTGGTGACGGGTGGACCCGTGGGTGGTGGAAAGTCAGTCATCGCGAATCGCCAGCGGCGTAGGTTGCAGCGTAGGCGCTACCCCGACCGTATGAGAGCACGAGGCACACGACGGCCTAGCATCGGTAGCGTGACTGATGAGCAGCGACCATATGGCGGCGGCACCAGCGATCCGGCGCTCAAACAAGTGCGGACACGCCACTTCAAGCGGGCCAAAGAGAACGGGATCAAGATCACCGGTCTCACAAGCTATGACTTCTTGTCAGCATCGATCTTCGATGAGGCGGGCGTCGATTTCCTCCTGGTCGGCGACTCTGCGGGCAATACCGTGTTCGGGTACGACACGACCATTCCCGTTACCATCGACGAACTCATCCCGCTGACCGCAGCGGTCGTGCGCGGTGCGAGCCGAGCCCTCGTCATTGCCGATCTGCCATTCGGTTCATACGAGAACGGCCGGCGCCAGGCACTCGAAACCGCCATCCGCTTCATGAAAGAGACCGGCTGCCAGGCAGTCAAACTTGAAGGCGGGATCCGCAGCGCCCCGCAGATCGAACGGATCGTCGATGCCGGTATCCCGGTCATGGCCCACATCGGGTTCACGCCGCAGAGCGAGCACGGCCTCGGAGGTCACATCATCCAGGGCCGCGGCGATAGCGCAGCCGAGTTGCTCGCTGATGCCCACGCCGTCGAGAAGGCCGGAGCATTCGCTGTCGTGCTTGAGATGGTGCCGTCCGAAATCGCCGGGCAGGTCACCGAGGAGCTGTCGATTCCAACCATCTCGGTCGGGGCTGGGCCGCATTGTGACGGCCAGCTGATGGTCTGGACCGACTGGGCTGGTTTCGGTGGCGGTCGACTTCCGCGCTTCGTCAAGCAGTACGCGAACCTCCGCGAGACATTGCTCGACGCAACCCGCAAGTACCGCGAGGAAGTCGAATCCGGCGTGTATCCCGGGCCCGAGCACGAGTACACCGAGTAGCAGTCAGCCCTGCGGGAACTCCGCTGGCAGGCTCGTGGCGTAGAGCCAAGTGTCGAAAAACTCGCCCAGGTCGACGCCTGTCAGGTCGTGGGCCAGCAAGATAAACGCATCGCTGGTCTGCGACGTTCCGGTGTTTGATCCGATCCAACCGGCCAGCAATGCAAAGAAGGCCTCGTCACCGACTTCGAGCCGCAGCGCGTGGACCACGACCGAGCCACCGTCGTAGCTCTCGAAGCCAAACATGCTCTCGAGCGTGGGCGTTCCCGTAGCAACATCGCCGGTTTGGCGCGCCAGCAACAACTCGCTCATCTCGCTGTCGAGATCAACGAGTTCGATCTCGTCGAGCCACAGATACTGCGCATACGTCGCGAAGCTTTCGTTCAGCCAGATGTCGGACCACGTTGCGGGGCTCACGGCATTGCCGAACCACTGGTGGGCCAGTTCGTGGGCCAGTAGCAACTGTTGGAGGACGTTGATCTGCGTCTCGTCGTCGCCGAACGCCGAGACCTGGAAGTCGAGCTGGCTAAAGAGCGATCGGCCCTGCGTTTCCATTGCGAGGCCGGGGATGCTGTCGACGAAGGCGAGGCCGTAGTTCTCGAGCGGATACGGTCCAAAGCGTTCCTCGAAGTAGTCGAACTGCTTTGGTGTTTCGTCGATGAATCGTTGGAACTTCGCCTGCTCGCCAGCGGGAACGACGTGCGTCAGTTGGATTTTGTCGCCATCGGCAGAGGTGAGCGCCCCGCCATCAAGGACGTCGTACCGGCCAATGACAAGGTGCACGAGATAGGTCGGCATCTCCTCAGACATCTGCCAGATCCACGGCTCGCCAAGCTGGCCATCCTGCACGAGATCACCATTCGCCGACACCGTGACGCCGTCCGGCACGGTGATCTCGAATCGCCAGGTGGCCTTGTCGCTCGGATGGTCATTCGAGGGCAGCCATCGGCGGGCGCCGTCAGGCTCGTTGAGTACATAGGAGCCGCCATCGGTCTGGAACCAGCCAGCCGGCAACCCCACGGCCGAGAACGCCTCGTCGGGAGCGGCCGAGTAGGTGATCGTGGCGGTCACCCGTCGGCCAGAATCAAGAGGCAGCTCGATGATCAATTCGTCCCCAGCCTGTTCGAAAGGGGCATCAGCACCGTCTATTTGTACCGAATCCACCGTGAAGCCTGCCGCGTCGAGCGCCATCTGGCCAACTGCGATGTCGACGTCGGCGACGACGTCGACCACAGCATCAAAGCTTCCGGCGTCGACGTTGACATCGAGCTGAACCAGGTACGAGACAACATCGACTGCAGGCGCACCGAGTCCAGGAAACAGTCGATCGGCGAGGCCGGTGTCGGTTGGTTGGGAGCCTCGACCATCGGAAATGGTCGGAGCCTCTGTGGATGTCGTTGCGGGCAGGCCCGGCGCAGGCACCGTTGACGGCGCCGGGTCGGTGACCGGGTCGGTGATCGGGTCGGCCCGCTCGGTGGTGACGCCAGCATCGGCGGCGCATGCCGTGGCAACAAGCATCCCGGCGACCATCAGCACTGCCATTCGCCGCATGCCTCAAACGTACCGTTGCGCCAGCTTGCTGGCCGTGCAGCTAGCGGTGTGTTGTATGGTCGCTGACCGTTGCTCGATAGCGCACTGTGTGGACGGAGTCGCCGGAAAGAATCGCTCCACGGCCGAGCATTCGCCCGCCCTGCCAGTTCGACAGGCCCAGTTCGGGTTTGTTTAACGCATATTGACCGTCGACCCAGCGGGTGAATCCGTTGCCGACGAACGGCGCGTCGACTGCTGCATAGAAGTCGTCGTGCTCGGTCTGATCATTGCTGACCATCGAGACCGCGAAGTGCGGGCTGTAGTTGTTACACAGCTCGACTGCCGCGCTGACATCATTGACGACGACGAGCGTGACTTCGGGCGAAGTTTCCCACTCCCATTCGGTCGCCAGTTCGGCTTCTTCGAGGGTCGAGGCAAACGGTTCGTCGTGCGATCCATCTGCTCGGTCGATCGCCACACGCCGCTCGAAGCACTCGGACGGAACATGCACCTCGGATCCAACGACGACATGGAGCCGAGCCGACGTGCCACAGGCCGCTCCTGCGAGCTCCAGACCCGCCAGTAGCGCCGGCACTAGGTCACCTGCGCGCGAGGCGGGGATGGCACAGACGTTGAGCGTGTTGCAGACCTTACGGTCGAGCGAATGCGTCACGACCGCCGTCAGTTGCGCCGCGTCTGCTGACTCACCAGCGACGACCCAGGCGCCACCCGTGCCGTGCAAGCTGACTGGCACGCCGGACTGGGCAGCCACAGCACCGAGCTGCGCGACGGCAGCGCCGGAACCTCGCGCCACAGCGAGCGCAAGGCGCCGGTCGCTGAACAGTGCGTGACCTGCCGCGTGCGCAGCCGAGTCGACGAGTTGCACGAGGCCACTCGGCAACCCTGCTTCGTCAAGCGCAGGTTCAAGGGCATGTTGAACGATTGCTCGCGCCGTGCCCAATGCATCAGAACCGATGCGGAAGACAACCGAGTTGCCGGTCCGCACCACACCACAGGCGTCAGCAAACACGTTTGGACGGCCCTCAAACACGAAACCAACAACACCAAGCGGCGCACGGCGTGCCTCGACCGACCATCCGTCATGTTCGACACTGTGCAGTGCCACATCGCGGCCCATCGTGGCATCGCGCCAGACCCGGAGCCCGTCGATCATGTCGGTTCGCATCGCTTCGCCAAGCACCAGACGAGTCGTCGAACGGCCCCGCTTCCGGGTCGCATCGACATCGCCAGCATTGGCTTCGGCGATTGGAGCGAAGACCGCATCGTCGGCAAGCAAGTCCGCGAACCGATCGAAGAAGTGAGTGATCTGGGCGTCGCTGGAGTCCGACAGCTGGGCAAACCCACGAGCTGCACGGCCAACAGCAGCTTCGACGAGCTGATGTTCGGCCGCGGGGATGTGCAGGAGCGCTCCGTCAGCTTGGACGACGACAAGTCGGTCGCCGTCGACGAACGCTGCTGCCAGCTCGTTCGATACGTGGGTGACTCGATCGCCGCCAAAGACGATCGGCTGACCGGCTGTTAATTCCGTCAGTCGGCTCATGGGCGAAACTCCAACCCGCCAACCTGGGCAAGATCATCAATCATGACGGGCATGCCACTGTCAAGCGAGAGATGCGCAGCGAAGCCGATTGCAGCCGACCAGAGGCCATCCAGCACGGTCACCGCGGCCGGTTCGCTGGTCCGGATCGCAGCGGCGAAGTCGACGTGCTCCAGGTAGCTCGCACCGTGGTGTAGCCCCTGATGCTTGATCGAACTGTCGACAATCTTCTCTTCGGTCACGACATTCACACCGCTGACAATATCGTTGGTCCGGACGCCGATCCGGACGATGCTCTCGGTATCGAGCGCCTCAACTTTGCCGGCGGTTCCCGTGACGACAATCTCACGCTCGTTCTTGCTGGCCTCAGCAAACATGCAAAGGTCGAGCAAACCGCGGCTCCCGTTGGCGAAGTCGACAATGACATAGGCATTGTCGAGAATGTCGGATTGCTTGCCGTCATACACCTCATCGAGATGGTTGACGTCTTGGGCCCCAGACGCGTAGACACGCACCGGTCGGCTCTTCGTCGCTTCGATCATCAGGTCGAAAAAGTGACAGCACTTCTCGACCAATGTGCCGCCGGTGTTTTTGCTGAACCGGTTCCAGTTGTCGACCTTCACGAGGAACGGAAATCGATGCTCACGAATTGCGACCATCTTGACGTCGCCAACGGTGCCCTTGGCAATCTCGGACATCACTCGCTGCAACGGCGGCATGTATCGGTACTCAAGCCCCATCCAGATCACTTGCGAGGTGGGCCGGTCGCTGACGAGGTCGACGATTTCGCGGCAGTCATCCAGCGTGGTGCACAGCGGCTTTTCGATCAGCAGGTGCAGGCCGGACTCGATACAGGGAATCAGCACGTCGTGGTGCGTGTGATTCGGCGATGCGATGACGAGGGCATCACACAAGTTCGCCGCAATCAGTTCTTGCGCGGTCCGAAACGTAGCGAGTGGCCTGTCGGGGCCCACTGCCTCACGTGCCGAGAGCAGCGAGGTGGGCTCCGGGTCGGCCACAGCCGTGACCACGCAGTTGTCGAGGGCCAGAATGTTCTGGATGTGCTCAATGCCCATCATCCCAGTGCCGATCACCCCGTATCGAATCTGTTCTGGCCCGTCATTGGTCGACATGGTCGTGGAGCGTACGCTGGGCCCGGTGAACATCGCACCCGACAACGATCGCCTCTACTTCCGTCAGTTCTTGTCCGGACGCGACTTCGCGCAGGGCGACCAGCTCGCCCAACAGATGGTCAACTTCGTCTACGCGATCGGCGACCGAGTGACCGGCGACTGCGTTCTCGTCGACCCGGCGTACTCCCCCGGTGAGCTCATCGACCTGGTCGCTGCTGACGACATGACTGTCACCGGTGTCCTTGCGACTCACTACCACGCCGACCATGTCGGGGGTTCCATGATGGGCCTCTCGATCGACGGCATCACGACGCTGCTCGACAAGGTCGATTGCCCGATCCACGTGCAGTCCGAAGAGACCGAGTGGGTCCGCAAGACCACCCAGATCAGCCCCGATCACCTCGTTGAGCACTCGTCTGGCGATGTGCTGACGGTCGGTCAGATCGACATCACCCTGCTCCACACTCCGGGCCACACGCCCGGTAGCCAGTGCTTCCTCGTCGACGGAAAACTTGTCGCCGGCGACACGCTGTTCCTTGACGGCTGCGGCCGCACCGATCTCCCTGGCTCAGACGGCAACCAGATGATCGAGAGTCTCCAGCGCCTCGCGAAGGTCCCTGGCGACACAATCCTGTACCCCGGACACAAGTACAGCGAAGCCTCGTTCTCCCCCATGAGCCACGTGGTCAAGCACAACTACATTTTCGACGCCATCTAACAAGACAGGCCGAACAAGACAGGCTGAACAAGACCGGCGATGACGCTGCGGTTAACAGCCAGCTTTGGCGGGGATGACGATCTTCAGGCCGGGGTAGAAGGCGCTGTAACCACTTGTGCCGGCGTTGGCTGCATCGAGGGCATCGACGGTGACATCGAACTTTTCAGCGACCATGGTCCGGGCGGTGTCGCTGGCTTCAATCGTGTATTGACCTGCCGGACAGTTTGAACCAGAGTCAGGAATCGTCTCACCGACGGGTGCTGCAGCTACTGAGTCGCCTTCAGTTGCAGGTTCGACTGCCGACACTGCGCCAGGCGGGATCAACACGTCTTGGCCTGGGAACGGGAACTCGCTGCCGGTCGCCCAGCCGTTAAATGCGAGGAGAACTTCGAGTGGCACGCCGAACTGATCGGCGACCTTGAGAGGGTAGTCGCCCGACTGCACAACGTAGACCTGCGAGCCGGAGGCGACGGGTTCGATCTCGGTCACGAGTGGCGCAATCGTCGTCGTCACCGGATCCTTGACGATGTAGTTGGTCGCCGCTGTGTCGAGGTCGACCTGGGTCGACGCAACAGCACCGCTCCCGGTGTCGCTCCCACAACTGGCGAGCACGAGCGCACCGATCAGAATCGGCGACGCCACGCCGAGCTTGCGTAGGTTCAATGACCGCATGAGGCAAGCGTACGCGCTCGACGCAGGCCAGTGGTGTCAGGCCTACTGAAGTGGTCGATCTGTCGGAAGCACGGGTGCCGGCAGGCGAGTTTCACCCATGAGGAATGCGTCGACCCCTGCCGCCGCCGCACGCCCCTCAGCAATTGCCCACACAATGAGACTCTGACCGCGGCCCATGTCGCCGGCCACGAACAATCCGTGCTGGTTCGTCATGTACTGATCGTTACGAACAACGTTGCCACGCTGGTCGTACTCGACCTCGAGGCTGTCGAGCCACGAGCCCTTCTCGGGGCCAACGAAGCCCAGAGCGAGAAACACGAAGTCGGCAGGAATCTCCTTGTCGGTACCTTCAACCTTGGTGAACTTGCCGTCAATCATCTCGACTTCGTGGAGCTGTAGCCCTCGCAAGTTGCCGTCGTCATCGCCAACGAAACGCTCGGTGTTGACCGAGTACATCCGCTCACCACCCTCTTCGTGGGCGCTGGTGACCTTGTAGACCATTGCAAACTGCGGCCACGGGTTGCGCTCGGCCGCCCGGTGCTCCGGCGGCATCGGCATGATCTCAAGCTGTGTGACCGAGGCTGCTCCCTGACGGTGCGCTGTGCCGAGGCAATCGGCTCCGGTGTCACCGCCACCGATGATCACGACGTGCTTGCCGCCGACATCGATTGGCGACTTCGCGTGATCGCCGAGCTGCACTCGATTCGACTCCGGCAGGTACTCCATTGCCTGATACACACCGACCAACTCGCGCCCGGGAATCGGCAAGTCGCGCCACGCTGTTGCGCCACATGCGAGCACGATGGCGTCGTGGCTGGCACGCAGCACCTCCATGTTGACGTTCTCTCCGACCACTGCATTGGTGCGGAACTCGGTGCCTTCAGCTTCCATCTGCTCAAGTCGCAGATCGATGTGCCGCTTCTCCATTTTGAACTCGGGGATGCCGTAGCGCAGCAGGCCACCAATACGGTCTGCACGTTCGAGCACGACGACCTCGTGGCCAGCGCGCGTCAACTGCTGTGCAGCTGCGAGCCCCGCTGGCCCCGAGCCGACCACGGCAACGCGTTTGCCGGTTCGCACCGACGGAACGTGCGGTGTGACCCAACCTTCGGCGAAAGCGCGGTCAATGATCTCGACTTCGACCTGCTTGATGGCAACCGGGTCCTCGCTGATACCGAGCACACATGCAGACTCGCACGGCGCTGGGCAGAGGCGACCGGTGAATTCGGGGAAGTTGTTTGTGGCGTGGAGACGCTCAATGGCGGCCTGCCACTGGTTCCGAAAGACGAGGTCGTTCCAGTCAGGGATCAGGTTGCCCAAAGGACAGCCGTTGTTGCAAAACGGAATCCCGCAATCCATACACCGACCGGCCTGATGGTTGAGCACCTCGGCGTCAAACGGTTCATAGACCTCGTTCCAGTCGCGCAGACGTACTGGGACGGAACGAAGTTCAGGGGTCTGACGATCCCACTCGAGAAATCCGGTTGGCTTACCCATGTTGATTCTCCCTCACGCTCATTCGGTCGCTCATTCGGTCGCTCATTCGGTCGCTCATTCGGGTCATCGTCGTGCCGATGCCATGATCGCGTCGGTCGTCGCATCCTCGTCAAGACCTGCCGCCTTGGACTGCTCGATGACTTCGAGTACCCGCTTGTAGTCAGACGGCATGACCTTGCGGAACTCGCTCGACTTCAGCTCCCACGAGGCAAGCATCCCCTCGGCAACGGTCGAACCCGTGAAGTCGAAGTGACGCTGCACGGTGTGTTTCAGGAATGTTCGGTCGTCTGACGTCAATGGCTCGAGCTCGACCATCTCGTAGTTGACCTTGCTGGCAAACTTTCCGTTCGGGTCATACACGTAGGCAATGCCTCCCGACATGCCGGCACCGAAGTTGCGGCCTGTCTCGCCGAGGACGACGACGCGTCCACCGGTCATGTACTCACAACCGTGGTCGCCAATGCCTTCACTGACCGCAAGCGCACCGGAGTTGCGAACACAGAAACGTTCACCGACATTACCGCGCAGGAAGATTTCGCCGCCTGTTGCTCCGTAGCCAATCACGTTGCCTGCAATGACGTGATCTTCGGCAGCGAATGTTGAATTGGGATGTGGATGGACGATCAAACGCCCGCCAGACAAGCCCTTGCCGAGATAGTCATTCGTGTCGCCGACGAGGCGCATCTGGATGCCAGCGGGGACGAATGCGCCGAAGCTCTGGCCCGCTGATCCGGTCAGCGTGATGTCGATGGTGCCGTCAGGCAGACCCTCGCCCCTCCACTTCTTGGTCACCTCATGGCCAAGCATCGTGCCGACCGTTCGGTTGACGTTGCGAATCGGGAGATCGATCTTGACCGGATGACCGTCGTTAATCGCCGATTGCGCCTCGACAATGAACTGCTGGTCCATGGCTTCGTCGAGTCCATGATCCTGGCCCTTGGTTGCATACATCGACTGCTCGTAGGGATTCTGGGGCTCGGCAAGGATCGGGCTGATGTCCAATCCGGATGCCTTCCAGTGATCGACGGCTTCACGGGTATCGAGGCATTCGACGTGGCCGACCATCTCGTCGATCGTGCGGAAGCCGAGCTGCGCCATGATCTCGCGCACCTCTTCAGCAATGAACTGGAAGAAGTTGACAACGAACTCTGGTTTTCCGGTAAACCGGCTACGAAGTTCGGGGTTCTGTGTCGCAACGCCGACCGGGCAGGTATCGAGATGGCAGACGCGCATCATGATGCAGCCGGACACGACGAGCGGCGCGGTGGCGAAGCCGAACTCCTCAGCACCGAGTAGCGCCGCGACGACGACGTCGCGGCCCGTCTTCAGCTGACCATCGGCCTGCACGACGATGCGGTCACGCAGGCCGTTGAGCATCAACGTCTGCTGGGTCTGCGCGAGACCGAGTTCCCACGGCCCGCCAGCATGCTTCAGCGAGGTGAGTGGGCTGGCACCGGTACCGCCGTCGTGGCCAGAGATCAGCACAACGTCAGCCTTGGCTTTTGACACGCCGGCAGCAACCGTGCCCACACCCGCTTCAGCAACGAGCTTGACGTGGATGCGAGCTGCAGGATTGGCGTTCTTCAAGTCGTGGATCAGCTGCTTGAGATCCTCGATTGAGTAAATGTCGTGATGCGGCGGCGGGCTGATGAGCCCGACGCCCGGCGTCGAGTACCGCGTCTTGGCAATCCATGGCCACACCTTGTGTCCGGGCAGCTGACCGCCTTCGCCGGGCTTGGCGCCCTGGGCCATTTTGATCTGGATGTCATCAGCGTTCGTCAGGTATTCGGACGTGACACCGAATCGACCGGACGCAACCTGCTTGATTGACGAGCGACGCTCTGGGTCATACAGGCGCTCGGAATCTTCGCCGCCCTCGCCGGTGTTTGACTTGGCGCCAATTTGGTTCATCGCAACAGCGAGCGTCTCATGCGCCTCGGCACTGATCGACCCGTAGCTCATTGCACCGGTGGAGAAGCGCTTGACGACCTCTTCAATCGACTCGACCTCGCTGATGTCAATCGATGGACGATCGGCAAACTGGAACAGCCCGCGCAGCGTCATCAACTTCTTCGACTGGTCGTCGACCTTGGAGGTGTACTCCTTGAAAATGTCGTAGCGCTTAGCCCGTGTGGCGTGCTGCAACTTGAAGACCGTTTCGGGGTTGAACAGGTGTTGCTCACCTTCGCGGCGCCACTGGTATTCACCACCGAGTTCGAGCTTGCGATGAGCACGGTCTTCGGGCCGGGCGGGGTTCGCCATCTTGTGACGAGCGGCCACCTCGGCTGCGACCTCGTCGATGCCGATGCCGCCGAGTTGGCTGATCGTGTTGGTGAAGTAGGCATCAATCAGGTCTTGCCCGAGCCCGATGGCCTCGAAGATTTGTGCGCCTGTGTACGACGCCACCGTCGACACACCCATTTTCGACATGATCTTCAGCACGCCCTTGTTGCAGGCCAGAATGTAGTTCGCGATGGCCTGATGGGGATCAACGTCACCGAGTCCGTGCATGCCTTCGGCGATCAGATCTTCGATCGATTCGAACGCCAAATACGGGTTGATCGCGCCTGCGCCGTAACCGATGAGGAGCGCCATGTGGTGTACTTCGCGAGCGTCGCCGGCTTCGACGATCAGACCGACCATCGTGCGCTGCTTGGTGCGCACCAGGTGGTGGTGCACCGCAGCGGTCAGAAGAAGCGATGGAATCGGAGCGTCAATGGTGTCAGCATTGCGATCCGACAGCACGATCACACGAACGCCCGAGTCGACGGCCTCCGATGCCTCGGCACAGACACGCTCGAGAGCCGCAGCGAGGCCTGGTCCGCCATCGGCAACGCGGTACAGACCGCTCAGTGCCTTGGCCTGCAAACCCTCGTGGTTGCCCTCGTCGTTGATGTGGATGATCTTCGCCAACTCGTCGTTGTTGATGATCGGGTTCGGGAGCGACAGCTGCTTGCAGCTGTCGGGGCCTGGTGCGAGCAGGTTTGCTTCAGGGCCGACTGATGACGACACCGCCGTGACGACTTCCTCGCGGATCGCGTCGAGCGGCGGGTTGGTGACCTGAGCAAACAGCTGCTTGAAGTAGTCGAACAACAGCCGTGGCCGTTCTGACAGGACTGCAAGCGGCGTGTCGGTACCCATCGAGCCAAGTGCCTCGTAGGCATTGGCAGCCATCGGAGTGATCAGGATCTTGAGCTCTTCGTGCGTGTAGCCAAACATCTGCTGGCGGCGCAAAACGCTGTCGTGGCTGAATACCACGTGCTCACGGCTGGGAAGGTCCGACAGGCTCGTCATTCCAGCGGCGAGCCACTCGCCGTAGGGATGCTGAGCTGCAAGGTCGGACTTGATCTCTTCGTCGCCGATGATCCGCCCTTGCTTGGTGTCGATCAGGAACATTTTGCCGGGCTGCAAACGGCCCTTGGCAACAATGCGTTCGGGAGCGATGTCGATCACGCCAACTTCTGACGCCATCACGACGAGGTCATCATCGGTGACCCAGTAACGGCTCGGCCGCAGACCGTTTCGATCGAGGACGGCGCCGATCATTTCACCATCGGTGAACGTGACCGAAGCGGGCCCGTCCCACGGTTCCATCATCGCTGAGTGGAATCGGTAAAAGTCGCGCTGCTCCTGCGACATTGTTTCGTTCTTCTCCCAGGCTTCCGGGATCATCATCAAGATGGCATGGTGAATCGGATAGCCACCGAGGTGCAGGAGTTCGAGTACCTCGTCGAAGCGAGCCGTGTCAGACGATCCGGGCGTGCAAATTGGGAAGGCGCGGTCGATGCCCGGCAACAATGGGCTTTCGAGCATCGCTTCGCGCGCCCGCATCCAGTTCTGATTGCCCTGCACGGTGTTGATCTCACCGTTATGTGCAACGAATCGATACGGGTGCGCGAGCGGCCACGACGGGAACGTGTTGGTCGAGAAGCGGCTGTGGACGAGGAGTAGTGCCGACTCGACTCGCGGGTCGCTGAGGTCGGGGAAAAACTCACTCAGCTGCGGAGTGGTGAGCATGCCCTTGTAGACAATGGTGCGACTCGACAGCGACGAGAAGTAGCTATCGAGGTCGCCGACAAGTTCGCGGCGTGATGTTTTGCGGGCGACGAATGCCTTGCGGTCAAGGTCGATGCCTGTACTGCCGTCAGGGTCCGAGACAAACAGCTGCTTGAAGGTCGGCATCGCCGCGCGGGCGGTCTTGCCAAGGCAATCTGGGCTGGTCGGCAGGTCACGCCAACCGAGCACCTGCAGGCCCGCAGCGCCGACGCTCGCCTCAATCGCAGTCATTGCTTTGGCCGCGTTGTCAGCGTTGGCCGGCAGGAAGGCGACGCCAGCTGCGTATGCGCCAGCCTCGGGTAGATCGAAGTCAGTGACCTCTTGAAAGAAACGATCCGGGATCTGCAGAAGGATGCCTGCGCCGTCGCCGGAGTCCGGCTCCGCTCCGGTCGCACCTCGATGTTCGAGGTTGGTCAGTGCCTTCAAGCCAGTGACGACAAGCTCGTTCGAGCGGACGCCTTTCAAGTTGGCAACGAAAGACACACCACAGGAATCGTGTTCCTGCCGTGGGTCGTACAGGCCAATGGGGCCAGGTGGCTTCTGCATTGTCACATCCGCGAGGTCGAGTGTTCGGCTACGAGATGCTCGAGACAACGCTGGCTCAAGCGGGGGGAAGATCAGTGTAGAGGGTCATCGGTCGCGTCCGCCGGATCGTTCGTTCGTGATCCTGGTGCTGTCAACCCCAGCGACGGTTAAAAAGCGACCCTGCAACCGATGCAAGGTGCGAGCCGGGCAGGTCGGCAACGATCGGCGCGATGTCTTCAAAGTGATCGAGGTCATGCACCGTTGGCAACAACGTCACCTGACGTCCGAGACGTTGGAGCTGATCGAGCTGGGCCTGCCCGGTGTGATCGGTGCTCATCGGCACGTTGTCGAATGCCGCCGGCTCGGCCGATGCCAGGGCAATCCCCCAGCACCCGCCGTCGTGCGTCATTCCCATTGCATCGTTGCCGCTGCGGAGCGCCTCGAGCGCCGCCTCAAGGTGTTTGCCCGACGAAGGGGTGTCCATCCCAATGACGAGGCCGGGGCCGAGATCGGCAAAGCCGTTGGAGAGACGCTCCCCCAGGCCGTTGCCGCGCTGGTGGTGCACGTCGTAGTCGGCAGGAATCCACAACCCGGCAGCTCCGTCGATCAGTGCAACAGCCCGGACGTCGTCATGGGCTGTGCACACAGCAGAAACCGCTGCAAACGTGTCATGTAGGCATGCCGCAGCGATCTGCGCAGCCTGCTCATGACTCAACGGCGGAACCAGGGAGGTCTTCACCTTGCCGGCAACCGGCTGCTTGGCGATGACCGTGATATGGAACGGCTCCGTCATCGGATCTCACGAAGAATTTGGGCCATGTCCTTGACAGCTCTGGCAGTTCCGCCAATCGTGCCGGTGACCTTGGAGCGACCAGACCGTTCGGTGTACTCGACGGGAACGTTGCGAACCTTGAGCCCGGCATCACCGTGCTCGACATACGCCGTCACCAGCGGCAGCGCCAGTGGATCGAGCGATGCATTACAGTCCATGAAATACACGACTCCGATGAGCACGCACGTGCACCGAAGCGTCACGGCCGACAAGATGCCACCCTGAGCCCGGTCGCCACGCCGTTTCGAGATTGATCAGACGTCAACGAACTCGGGCGAGCGATTCTCGAAGCTGGCCATCACCGACTCAATCTGGTTCGGCGTTCCGACCTGCGTCTTGATCAAACGACGCTCTGCAGCGAACTGTTCGGCTGCTCCATCGACTGCCATGTTGTTGATGAGCTCCTTGGAGGCGCGCACCGCACTCGGGCTGATCCCGGCAATCTCGGCTGCGAGCGCCATGGCGTCGTCATACGGCGTCTCAGTCAGATGGGTGACCATCCCCATTTCGTGCGCTTCGGTGCCAGAGAAGATCCGCGCCGTGAACGTGAGTTCCTTGGCGATGTCAGGTCGAACGAGTTTGCCGAGCATGAACGTGCCGGTCATGTCGGGCACAATCCCCCAGTACGTCTCGCGAACCGACATTTTGGTCTCTGGATGAACAAACCGAATATCCGTACCGAGCGCCAACTGGATACCTCCGCCGAGTGCATGCCCATGGACAGCTGAAATGACCGGCATCGGCAACTCTTGCCAGACCCAGCAGATCTGCTGAGCAAGGTGAGTAATGCGGCCGTCGTCGATGTCGCCGGCGTTGGTTTGCTCTTCTCCGTCAGCTGGCGGTGCGCCGGCAAGTTGCTGCATCGAGCCCATGTCGAGACCGGCGCAGAATGACTTGCCCTCGCCAGAGAGCACGACGCACCGAACACCTGGTTCGGTCTTCAAACGTTCGCCTGCTGCAGCGATGGCACGGAACATCTCGCTGTCGAGCGCATTGCGCTTGTCGGCACGAGTGAGACGCACATCGGCAATGCCGTTGTCGATAGTGATGGAGACGCGATCTGACATGCCTGCAGTGTCGCGCTTTGGCATTGTCAAAACGAAGCCCGACGGACATGAAGGTTCTGTCAGGTTGTGCCGGCTGACGTCCCGCCGCCGTCGTGGAACCGGGACGTCGATTTACTTCCTCGTCGATACGTCAGACATGCCCCGCGTCATTTTGGCTCCGTCGGTTGGCTGACCTCACGCTTCCAGCGAACAAGGTCGCGATCGATTTCGGCGAGAGAACGGACACCGCTGAGCGCCATTGTGCGCTCCAGCCCTGACCGCAAAAAGTCAAGCATGTGCTCGACACCGCGTTGGCCGCCGGACGCGAGTGCATAGAAATACGGTCGACCAATCGAGACGGCGTCAGCACCGAGTGCGAGGGCCTTGACGATGTCGCTCCCGCGTCGCACACCACCATCACAAATGATGGTCGCGGCGTCACCGATCTCTTGGCGGACAGGCTCAACGAGCGAGATCGGCGCCGGCGCATCATCGAGTTGACGACCACCATGGTTCGATAGCCCGATGCCTTCGACGCCTGCTGCGACAGCCAGCTGCGCGTCGGCGACTGTCTGGATGCCCTTCAGCACGATCGGGCCGTCCCACACGGAACGCAGCCACTCGATGTCGTCCCACGACAATGCTTGATCGAACTGTCGGGCGACGTGGTCAGCAAGCGACACGGCGGTGCTGCCATCTTCATCGTTCTTACCAATGACGTTGGCGAACGTGATCGGCTCGTTGCGGAGGAAGTCGAGCGTCCACGACGGGTGGATTGCTCCGTCGAGCAACGTGCTGAGGCCGATTTTTGGCGGCAACGTCATGCCGCGACGCACGTCGCGTTCTCGCCGACCAAGCACCGCCGTGTCGACGGTCAACCAGATCGCGGTGAATCCAGACTCCTTTGCCCGACTAATGAGATCTGTAACAAGTCCCCGGTCTTTCCAGGTGTACACCTGGAACCACTTTTCGCCGTCGCTGACAGCTGCGACCTCTTCGATCGAGCGCGTCCCCATGGTCGAGAGTGACCAAGGAATACCGGCCCCGGCTGCGGCCCGGGCGACGGCGAGTTCGCCTTGGGAGTGGGCGATGCGCGTAAATCCTGTTGGCGCCAGGATGAGCGGCATCGACGATGGCCGACCGAAAATCGTCGTCGACGTATCGATGTTGCTCACGTCCCGAAGGACACGAGGCTTGAACTCGATGTCAGCGAATGTCGACGAGTTACTGGCCAACGTGCGCTCATCCTCGGCCCCGCCGTCGATGTAATCGAAGACCCCGAACGGCAGGCGCCGTTTGGCGATCTTGCGATAATCCTCGATGCACGCCGCCTTCTTCAAACGGCGTTCGACCGGGTTGAGCGAGATCGAATCGAACTGGACGACTGATCGGAACGTCTTGATCATTCCCATGGCTGGGATCGTAGGCGCAAGACGCCCTGCGAATTCAGGCGCGGTTGCCCGGCATGTTCGCCGTGAGGTAACGGATCAAGTCATCCGGGTTTCGCGACTGCATCATCAGCTCCCCGGGGCCTGTGAAGTTGAACACGAGACCTTCGCCGCTCTTGAGCGACTTCATCTTCGACTCGCTGGCCTTCTTCAACTCCATCGTGACGCTTTCCGCGAACGCAACCATGTGGTTGGTGTCGACGATCACGGTCTGACCCGCCTCGAGGGTGAAGCGATCGAGCGCACCGTACGTCGACAGCACGAGCTTGCCCTGACCACTCGCCCGCAGGAGGAATGCTCCTTCGCCTCCGACCATCGACTTCAGCCCGCCGAACTTGGTGTCGATGTCAACGCCCTGCTCTGCGCACAGGAACGAGCCCTTCTGAATCAACATCGGTGAGCCCTCGACGAGGTCGACCACGGCGACATCGCCGGGAAGTGACGCCGCCACGTCGATCCAGCCGCCGCTCGGACCAGCAGTCGCTGTGGTGATAAAGAGGGACTCGCCACCAAGCACACTGCGCTTCAGGCCCTTCATGAGACCACCTTCGACCTTTGCGTCGAGATCGATGTCTGCGGCCATCGCCATCATCGCGCCGCTCTCAAGACGAAGCGCCTCGTTTGGGCCGAGCAGTGCTCGGGCAACGCTGAATGACGGATTGTGGCGAGTCTGAATGTCCATAGTTTGACATTACTTGTCGGCGAGCCCTGGCCGCGATCCGCTGCCGTCATTCGGGTCAGGTCGCGGTCGAATTCAGTCGACCAGGCGCAAGCCTGACGGAGTCATGCTTGGCTCCGCCAGTGGCAGATCGACAACAAACTCGGTGCGGTGCGCCGGGAAGAGATGCTCGCTGACAAGGATCGGTTCGCCCTGGCGGTTCGTCGTGACGCGCTGACAGCGCAGCAGCGGCGATCCGACCGGGACACCGAGCAACTTGGCATCGGCTGGCTCGGCAGAGTCGGCGCCAATGGTCTGGGTGGCACCACGCAGTTCGATATCGAGCAGTTCGTAAAACGGCCGCTGCTCGACATCTTGGCGAGACAGGTTTGCTCCGAGGTCGGCTGGACACCACACCGTGACGACGGCAAATGGCTCGCCATCGGCCAGGTTGACGCGCTTGACACGCAGCACCTGGTCGGTCTTGAGGAACTTGCGGACTCGCGCCGGAGCTTGCTCGAATGCGAACTCGCTCACCTTGCGCTCGCTGATCTTGCCGACACCCTCAACCTGGGACTCGATGGTTCCGAGTGACTCGAGGCGCTGGCGGACTGGCTCAACGGCGACGAACCAACCAAATCCCTGTCGGGCAGCGATCAGGCCGTCTTCTCGAACCAGCTCTAATGCTCGACGCACCGTGACACGTGAAGCTTCGAACTCCTTCGACATCTCGGCTTCGGATGGGAGCATCGAGCCAGGTGCTGCAACCTTGGCCCGGCTACGGAGTTCCTCGGCAATTTCCTGGTATCGGATCCGACGCGCCATCAGTGCGTCCCGTCGCCGTTGGCCTGGATCAGTTCGATTCGATTCCCGAACGGAGCCTCACCACCGACCGGCGTTGCCAACTGCACGTGATCGATGCCGACCCATTCGGGCTGCACCGTCGACTTGTCACTCATCACTGCACCCTATGACGATCGACACCAACTTGTCTACAACTTGTCTGCTAAGGTCGAACGTATGGCTTCTGTGAGTGCAACCACCCCCATCGAACTCGTCGAGCGTGTCTACGCCGCCCTCGCGGGCAACGTCCAGATCGGCCGCGACCGTCTCAATCGGCCGCTGACACTGACGGAGAAAATTCTTATCAATCACCTCGCCGACCCAGCGAACCAAGCACTCGAACGTGGCGACAGCTACGCCGACTTCCATCCCGACAGGGTCGCCATGCAGGACGCAACCGCCCAAATGGCGCTCCTCCAGTTCATGACCGCCGGGCTTCCCGAAGTCGCCGTGCCCTCCACCGTTCACTGCGACCACCTGATTCAGGCCAAGGTTGGCGCCAAGATCGACCTCGGCGTCGCCGTCGACGCCAACGCTGAGGTGTACGACTTTCTCAAATCGGTCAGCGCCAACTACGGCATCGGTTTCTGGGGCCCTGGGTCGGGCATCATCCATCAGGTCGTCCTCGAGAACTACGCGTTCCCCGGCGGCATGATGATCGGCACCGACAGCCACACCCCGAACGCCGGCGGCCTCGGCATGGTCGCCATCGGCGTTGGGGGCGCTGACGCTGTCGACGTCATGACTGGTTTTGCGTGGAATGTCAAATGGCCAAAGGTCATCGGCGTCAAGCTCACGGGCACGCTCTCCGATTGGAGCAGCCCGAAGGACGTCATCCTCGAAGTTGCTCGCCAGCTCACCGTTAAGGGTGGCACCGGTGCCATTGTCGAGTACTTCGGCCCCGGCGCCGACTCGATCTCGGCCACCGGCAAGGGCACCATCTGCAACATGGGCGCCGAGATCGGCGCCACCACCTCCTTGTTCGGCTACGACACCAACATGGGTCAGTACCTCAAGGCCACGGGTCGTGAAGCCATTGCCGATGCTGCCGACAAGGTCATCGACCACCTTCGTCCCGACGACGGTGCCCTCTACGACCAGATCATCGAGATCAACCTCGACGATCTCAGGCCTCTGATCAACGGCCCGCACACCCCCGACCTCGCACACAAGGTCGGCGCCGGCGTCGGCGAAGCGGCCCGTGCCAACGATTGGCCGCTCGTGCCATCAGCTGCACTGATTGGTTCATGCACCAACTCGTCATACGAAGACATCACGCGTGCGGCATCGATCGCTCGCCAGGCTGCCGCACGGGGGCTGACCACCAAAATCGACTTGATGATCACACCGGGATCCGAGCAGACCCGGGCCACGATCGAGCGTGACGGCCTCCTGGCTGACCTCGAAGCCATCGGTGCCACCGTCCTGGCAAACGCCTGCGGCCCGTGTATCGGCCAGTGGAGCCGCCCCGAAGCGATTCTCAACCAGTCGAACACGATTGTCACCTCGTACAACCGCAACTTCCCGAAGCGCAACGACGGCTCAGCGAACACGCTGGCCTTCGTCACTTCGCCCGACACGGTGATGGCCATTGCGCTGGCCGGTCGCCTCGATTTCGATCCGACCACCGACACGATCACCGCACCCGACGGCACCGAGGTCTCACTCGACGCACCGGTCGGCCAGGTCCTACCCGACGCCGGTTATGACCGAGGCGAAGACACGTTCACCGCTCCCCCGCAAGACGGCCACGACGTCCCGATCGCAGTGAGCCCCACGTCCGATCGCCTGCAACTCCTCGAGCCGTTCGAGCCGGTTTCGCTCGACCGTTACAACGGCCTGCCGGTTCTCGTGAAGGCCATGGGCAAGTTCACGACCGACCACATCTCGATGGCCGGCCCGTGGCTCAAGTACCGCGGCCACCTCGAGAACATTTCCGGCAACCTCTACCTCGGTGCCGTGAACGCATTCGCTCAAGAAGGCGGCACGGCGTACGAGGTCGGGTTCGGCAAAAACCAGCTCACGGGCGAGACACAGCGCTTCCCTGAGATCGCCAAGGAGTACCACGAGGCCGATCAGGCGTGGATTGTCATCGGTGACGAGAACATGGGTGAAGGCTCGAGCCGTGAGCACGCCGCCATGGAGCCACGTTTCCGCATGGGCCTTGTCGCCATTGCGCGCAGCTTCGCTCGCATCCACGAGACCAACCTCAAGAAGCAGGGGATGGTCCCGCTCACGTTTGCCAATCCTGCCGACTACGAAATGATCGGCGAAGACGATCGCATCAACGTGATCACGCTGCCGCCGGTTCCTGGCGAGAAGGTGCAGTGCGAGATTGCCAAGCCTGATGGTTCGATCGTGCCGTTCGAGTGCGACCACACGTTCAGCCCCGAGCAGGTCGAGTGGTTCAAGGCCGGTTCGGCACTCAACATCATCCGCCAAAAGTCGCAGGGCTGATCCGGCCGATCCAGCCAGGCAGTTCTTCATGGCCTCGGTGACTGGACACGACCGAGCGGTCGGGGTGATCTGGTCGATCGGCGTCATCGTGTTCGTTGCGTCGATGATCGCCGGGGCCATTCAGGTGCTGAACGACTTCAGTAGCGAAATGGTATTCCGTTGGATCATGGCGCTGTTCTTTCTCGGCGGATCGCTGGCCTGGCTCACCGCGCACTACCAGAGCGCACTGCGCCGCTTCTTTAAGCGGTAGCGGAGCAGTCCGACCGGACCGTGATGGCTGGGCCGCCGAAGTCGACCGTGTCGCCGACCTGGTCCCACAAGATGTCGATACTCGGCAGTGGTTCGGCCCAGTCGGGTTCGCGGGCGCCGACGGGTAGGACGGTGGTGCCGTCGGGTCTGATCAGGAAGAGTCGGCCATTACCGGCTCGTCGACTTCGAATGTTGTTCGCATGTTTCCAACGGTCGTGGGATCCGCAGAGTGGCATTGCGTTGGCTTGATCGGTTGGGCCATCATCGCC
>JBLIKS010000001.1:0-49179 GCA_047635555.1 Candidatus Azotimanducaceae bacterium | reverse complement strand
ATCGTCCGGCCAACGAGCGGGCCGTCGGCGGTGACGCGGGCGGCGAGCTGGAACTCCCTGCCGCGACGCGCAACATCAGTCGACACTGCAGTCCGGTCCGGGAGGAGGCGCACCCCGATCGTCGACAACACAGCCACACCGACCACCGCGACAGGAAGCCCCACGACCGTGATCTCGAGTACGCCGAGCGGTTCTTCGCCCGACTTGCTCAGAAGGTCCGACACGACCAGGTTCGTCGACGTGCCGATCAGCGTGATCACACCACCGAGGATGCTCGCGAACGACAGTGGAAGCAGGAAGCGCGAAGCACTGACTCCATTGAGCTGAGACCAACGAACGACACGAGGCGCGAACATCGCCACCAGCGGTGTGTTCGGCACGACAGATGAAGCCCCGGCAGTCACCGCCGCCAGCAGGGCAATCGACCCTCCTCGGTCGAGTAATCGGTCGAACACACGCGAGAACGTCCCCGTTGCCGTTACGGCTCCGGCCAACACGTACAGCGCGGCAATGGTCGCTGGTGCAGGGCTAGACAGCCCGCTCAGGGCCACCTCAGAATCGATGACGTCCAGAAACATGAGGACGACGACGGCGCCACCCAGCACCACGACCGGTGCAACGCGGTCGGCGATAAGGATCACCACACACAACAGAATCACGACCAGCGCAATCCACGAATCAGTTGTCACTCAGTTCCTTCGTTGAAGTATCGAGGCCTGAGGTCAGCTGACCAAGCCGTTCGCACGAAGCGCTGCGATGACCTGATCAGCTGCTTCTTCCGCGGACAGTGCCGTGGTGTCGACATGAACCTCCGGTGACTCCGGCGCTTCATAGGGCGAGTCGATCCCGGTGAAGTTTGCCAATTCACCGGCACGAGCCTTGGCGTACAGGCCCTTCGGGTCCCGCGTTTCGGCAACAGCGAGCGGCGTGTCGACGTAGACCTCGACGAACTCGCCCACTTCAACTCGCTCGCGGGCCAAGCGGCGTTCGGCGCGGAATGGCGAGATAAACGACACGAGGACCAAAAGACCCGCGTCGACCATCAGAGCCGACACCTCAGCGATCCGCCGAATGTTCTCCACGCGATCTGCATCGGTGAAGCCGAGGTCGCGGTTGAGTCCGTGGCGAACGTTGTCACCATCGAGCAGATACGTCCGCACGCCGAGCGTGTGGAGCTTCGATTCGACGATGTTCGCAATGGTCGACTTGCCGGAGCCTGAAAGGCCGGTCAACCAGACGACGCCCGGCTGATGGTTGTTCTGATCAGCACGGGCTGCCTTGTCAACGCGAACGTCCTGCCAGTGGATGTTGTGGCTGCGCCGAAGTGCGAAGTGCAACATGCCAGCGCCCACAGTGGCCTGGCTGCGCTTATCGATGATGATGAACGAGCCCATCTCACGGTTGTTCGCATACGGGTCAAACGGAACCGGCCGGTCGAGGCTGAGGTTGCACACACCGATCTCGTTGAGTTCGAGCGTGTTGGCAGCGAGGTGTTCCAGCGAGTTGACGTCGACCCGAAACTTCGGATTCGCGAGAGTCACGCCGACGGTGCGGGTGCCGATCTTCATCAGGTAGGGACGGCCGGGCAACATCTCGTCTTCGTGCATCCACACGACGTGTGCCTCGAACTGGTCGGCTACTTCAGCTGGCTGATCAGCCAAACACATGAGGTCGCCGCGGCTGACGTCGATCTCGTCGGCGAGGGTGATGGTGACTGACTGGCCAGCGACGGCGACATCGAGGTCGCCGTCCATCGTGACAATGCGGTCGACGGTGCTCGTCGTACCGGCGGGCAGCACCCGGACCGCGTCCCCTGGCCTGATGGAACCGCCGACAATCCGGCCAGCGAAGCCCCGGAAGTCGAGGTTGGGGCGATTGACCCACTGAACGGGCATGCGGAAGGGCCCCGCTGCAACGTCATCATCGACGGGAACCTCTTCGAGGTACGTCATCAGCGTGGGACCGTCGTACCAGGGAAGGTTCTCGCTCGGCGCGACGATGTTGTCGCCCTTCAGCGCTGAAACTGGAATGTAGTTGACACTCTTCAGGCCGATCTGGCGGGCGAAGTCGGTGTACTCGGTAATGATCGCCTCGTAGATCTCTTGCGAGTAGTCGACGAGATCCATCTTGTTGATGGCGACGACAACCTCTTTGATCCCCAGCAGCGACACGAGATAACTGTGTCGACGGGTCTGGGTGAGCACGCCCTTTCGGGCATCGACCATCACGACCGCAACGTCAGCAGTCGACGCCCCGGTGACCATGTTGCGCGTGTACTGCTCGTGCCCCGGCGTATCGGCCACAATGAATTTGCGCTTCTCCGTTGAGAAGAATCGGTACGCGACGTCGATCGTGATGCCTTGCTCGCGTTCAGCCGTCAAGCCGTCAAGCAGCAAAGCAAAGTCGAGATCGGTGCCCTGCGTACCAACCTTGGCCGAATCGACCTCAAGCTGAGCCAGGTGATCTTCAAACACCATGTGTGACTCGTACAGCAATCGCCCGATCAGCGTGCTCTTGCCGTCGTCAACGCTGCCGCACGTGATGAAGCGCAGGAGCGATTTGTACTGATGCGACGTCAAGTACTCGTCGATGTCGACCGCGATCAAATCAGAAACGTGTGCCATTAGAAATACCCCTCTTGCTTCTTCTTCTCCATCGAGCCAGCGGAGTCGCTGTCGATCAACCGGCCCTCGCGCTCGGACGTGGTGGCGAGCAGCATCTCCTGGATGATGCCGGTGAGGCTGTCAGCGTCGCTCTCGATGGCACCCGACAGCGGGTAGCACCCGAGGGTACGGAACCGCACGTTCTTGATCTCAGGCTCTTCGCCCGGCTCAAACTGGAAGCGATCGTCGTCGATCATGATCAACGTGCCACCGCGGTGCACGACCGGCCGAGGCGCCGCGTAGTACAGCGGCACAATCGGAATCTGCTCGAGGTGGACGTATTGCCACACGTCCAGTTCGGTCCAGTTCGAGATCGGGAACACGCGGAGCGTCTCGCCCGCGCTTCGACGAGCGTTGTACAGGCTCCAGAGCTCGGGGCGTTGGCGCTTCGGATCCCACTGATGCTGCGGTGAGCGAACCGAAAACATGCGCTCTTTGGCCCGCGACTTCTCTTCGTCGCGCCGCGCTCCACCAAAGCACAGGTCGAACTTGTTCATGTTGATGGCCTGTTTCAGGCCATCGGTCTTCCACATGTCGGTGTGCATTGCGGAACCGTGTTCGAACGGGTTGATACCGCGTTCGATGCACTCGGGGTTCTGGTGGACGATCAGATCGACACCGAGGTCCTTGGCCGTCTGATCGCGGAAGGCGTACATCTCGCCGAACTTCCACGTCGTGTCCACGTGGACGAGCGGGAACGGCGGCTTCGAAGGGTAAAAGGCCTTCATCGCGAGGTGCAGCATGACTGAGCTGTCCTTGCCGACCGAATACAGCATCGCTGGGTTGTCGCTTTCGGACACCGCCTCGCGCATGATGTGTATCGCCTCGGCTTCGAGCCGCTGCAAATGTGTTAATTGATTCTCTACTAACTCCACGGACAATACATTAAACCGCAGAACCCTGCGATGCAACAGAAACCTGCAATGCAACCCCCCGTTGCTGCTCAGCGCGGGTGGCGCTGGTCCGTGCTCGTTAAATAATCGGCGGCAAGCGCGACGACATCGGCCGGGAGGCTGCCGTTGACAAGGTCGGTGAGGCTGACCTCTTCGAGTACGCGACGTAAGCTGCCGCGGATTGCCATCCACACTTCGGGCAGCGCCTCAGCAGGTGCCGGATAGCTGAGCCCACGGAGGCTCTCGTCGTGCACATCAGCCAGCGGGCCGTCGACTGCGCGGAACACGTCGGCAAGCGAGATGGCACTTGCCTCCCGCGACAGCGTGAAACCGCCGGTCGGCCCGCGCTTCGACCGAATCAGCTCGGCACGTTTCAAGTCACGCGTGATATCGAGGAGATACTTGAGCGAGATCCTCTGGCGCGTCGCGATCGCCTCAGCCTTGACTGCGCCACCCTCAACGTCGGCGAGTTCGCCCGAAGCGAGCTCGGCCATGAATCGCACCGCATTATCGACTCGCTCTGAAATTCGCATCGTCCAGAACCGTAGCGCCCGACCAAGAAACGCAACGCAGCCTCCACCAACACACGTGTCCGTCGAAACTCATCGGGCAAACCCGCTTCGGTGCGCCGCCAGCGCACGTGACATGACAACGCTCAGCCAGACGGTGTTGACGTTGATCAGTGACGGCACGATCAGCCACGATCGCGAATACGACGGAGCAAGACTTCCTGGGCGATCGTCGCAACATGCGTGCCGTCAAGGTTCAAGACGTCGCCGGTGACAAGACCACGCCCACCGCTCAGGCCGTGTGAACGAGTGTCGAACCAGTGCCACTGATCGGCTCGACACGGTCGGTGGAACCACACCGAGTGATCGAGACTCGCGCCCTGGAACTTGAAGCGATCGCTCGTGTCATTGGCAAAGTCTGGGTGCGGCGATCGTGCCGCACGTGACGGTGCCGCGTCTGAGAGGAACGCCATTGCGAGGGTGTGCTTGACCGGATCATCGCCGAGGAGCGCGCCGTCTTCGTCCATAATCCGCAACCAATAGCCAAGCCTCCAGGGCTCGCCATCCTGGCCCGGAAGATCAACAGCACGCCGATCGATGAGGTTGCCCCACGAGTAGTTCTCCAGGGTTGGATCGTCAGGGAGCGCGAGCCCATCGGGCAACTTGGCGATCTGCGCGTCAGCTTCCTCTTCGTCGACCTGGAACGACACCGACACGTTGAGGATTGCCCCACCAGATTGCCGCGCAATGACCTGGCGGGTGCAGAACGATCGGCCATCACGAAGCCGTTCCACCTCGAAACGAATCGGTTCGGTCGTCGACCCCGGGCGGATGAAGTACGAATGCAGCGAGTGCGGGCGACGATCGGGTTCGACCGTTGCGATTGCCGCAGCGAGCGCCTGCGCAACGACTTGGCCGCCAAAGAGTCGGTTGCCCCAGGGATAGCGCGCCACGATCCCGACGTATGTGTCCGGGCCGTGTGGCTCCAAGTACAGCAGGTCGCCAAAGTCGACGTCTTTAATCTTCGGCGCAGCATTGCTCGGGTCACTCATGGCCCCATCATCGCTCAGACCACCCGAAATGGAGACCATCTCGCATCGCTGATGCGGCGTTTCAGTCCACATTTCGGGCGAGTGCACCGACGGGTGAGTTCGGTCAGCGGCCCCGGGGTGGACCAGAGTGAGGGCGTGGCAACGATCGACACCGTGGACCTGACCGACCAAGACGCACCCGGAGCGCTCGATCGGGCGCTCCGCAAAGACGGCTTCGTCCAGTTGGTCGGGCATGGTCTGGCGACCGACGTCGCCAACTCGCTGTGGGCCGGGATGGAAGAGTTCTTCGCTCTGCCATTCCCCACCAAGGCGAAGTATGTGGTCGACGATGCCGCAGCGAATCGCGGCTACCGCCAACGCGGCAGCGAGGCCCTGTCGTACTCGCTCGGGGCGGCCAGCCCGCCCGACCTGTTCGAGTCGTTCAACTCGGGTCACGACGACCGGGCAGGAACACATCGGTTGATCCAAGCAACACCCTGGCCAACAGAAGCCCCAACGTTCGCCCCAGCAACCCGGAGATACCTCGATGCGATGGCCGACCTCGCTCGACGGCTCGATCAAATGATCGGCGCCATCATCGGCATCGACGACCTAGCTGGTCGGTCAACGGCCGGGCCCGACACCATGGCCTGCATCCGCTATGAACGGCTCGACGACGAGGCAGCACCTGCGCCGGGCCAGAAGCGGATGGGCGCACACAGCGACTACACCACCTTCACGATCCTGCGGGCCGACCCGGTGCCCGGCCTCGAGATCCTCGGATCCGACGGCTGGAAGCCAATCGTCCCCGACGCCGATGCGTTACTGCTGAACGTCGGCGATTTGCTCGCAATGTGGACCGACGATGCCTGGCCGTCCACGGTGCATCGAGTGCCCCTCCATGGCAACGGCACCGACCCGGTGCTCCGCCGATCAGTCGCGTATTTCCACTACCCCGACCTCGATGTGGCGGTCGAACCCCTCCCTGCGTTCCAGCGAGCCGACAGCAAATACCGCTCCGTGACGGTTGCCGATCATCTCGGCGCCCGGCTCATCGGCCCGAAGCGTCATGCGCCGTCGACTGGCACGAGCACGCTGAGCGACCGAACGATCTGACCGTCACCCGTCACACCCTTCCACCAAGCCGTCTCACCCTCCCGTCCCAACCCGCCCGGCTCGCTGAGCTGAGCGCGCGGTTCCTACGGTGACGTAATGGACGTAATGGACGAACTGAACGACTTCCGTCAACAGTGCATCGACTTCATGGAGTCGCGCCCGACGCCGTCGGGTGCGCCGACGTTCAACGAGTCGTGCGCGTTCCACGCTGCAGCTTCGGCGGCAGGCGTCGGCGCAGGCGTCCCGTACCCCACCGAGTTCGGCGGGGCGGGATTAACCAATGCCCACGACAAAGTGTGGCGCGAGGTCAAAGAAAATTATCCGATGATGGAAAGCGAGTTTGTCATCAGCCACGGCATGTGTCTGCCGATGATGAACGACCATGGCACCGACGATCAGAAGCGCCAGTTCATGCCTGATCTGATCTCCGGCAAAACGCTGTGGTGCCAAATGTTCTCTGAGCCCGGCGCCGGCTCGGACGTCGCATCACTGCAGACCAAAGCCGAACTCGACGGCGACGAGTGGATCATCAACGGCCAGAAAGTCTGGACCACCTTGGCGCACAAATCGCAGTACGGATTGTGTGTGGCACGAAACGACGCAGATCAGGTCAAGCATGCGGGCCTATCGATGTTCATCCTCGACATGCAGGCACCCGGCGTCGAAATCCGTCCAATCAACCAGATCAACGGCGAGTCACATTTCAACGAGGTGTTCTTCACCGATCTGGCCATTCCTAAAAACTGGCTGCTCGGCGAACTGAACACCGGCTGGAAGCTCGCCACCGCGATGCTGATGTACGAACGTGTGGCGATCGGTGCGGGTGGCGGCGGCGGTATCAACCGGCCGATGTACGACCAACTCCACAACTACGCGACGGCGTCAGGAGCGATCGACAACCCAGTCGTCCGCGATCAGATGATGCAGGTGTATTCGATGGAGACCACCAAAGCACTCATCGCCATGCGCACCCGCGCCGAGATGAAGGCGGGCAACACGCCGGGCCCCGGCGGCTCGCTCGGCAAATTGTATGGGTCGGTGATTGCGTGGAGGATGCGTGAGATCGCACTCCAGATCGCCGGCATGTCGTCGGTCGCCTGGGCCGACGATGATCCGCACGGTGGCAGCGCGCAGAGCCTGACTCTGCGCAGTTTCGCTTCGGGCATCGCTGGCGGGACCGACGAGATTCAACGCAATATCATCGGCGATCGCGTCCTCGGCCTGCCACGTGAACCTGCTGTCGACAAAGGCGTGGCGTTCCGCGACCTGAAGGTCGGAACCCAAACCTGACAGTTCAGTCGCGCAGTTCGCGTTTGAGAATCTTTCCCGTGGCATTGCGCGGCAATTCGTCGATGAATCGAACGGACTGCGGCACCTTGAACCGTGCGAGGCGTTCGCGGCAGAAGTTTAAGATTGCGGTTTCGTCCAAAACTGAACCCGCGGAATCCGCCGACTTCACGATGA
Source organism: Candidatus Azotimanducaceae bacterium (assembly GCA_047635555.1). Lineage (GTDB taxonomy): Bacteria > Actinomycetota > Acidimicrobiia > Acidimicrobiales > Ilumatobacteraceae > Ilumatobacter_A. The sequence continues at coordinate 41,503 of JBLIKS010000001.1, read as the reverse complement.
CTGCCTGGCCGACCTCACCCCACTTTTCGTCAGGTAGCCCGATCACTGCGACGTCGGCGACTCCCGCAAGATCGAACAGCGTCGACTCGACCTCCGACGGATAAACGTTTTCGCCACCGGAGATGTACATGTCCTTCCATCGGTCGACGATGTACATGTAGCCGTCCTTATCCATCTGCGCCGCGTCGCCCGTGTGTAACCAGCCATCCGTGATTGCATCGGCGGTTGCCTCGGGATTGTTCCAGTAGCCCGGCGTGATGTTTGGCCCCTTGCACCACAGTTCCCCGATCTCACCCGGAGCCACGTCACCACCGTCTTCGCCGACGATACGAATCGCCGTGTTCATCCCTGGCAGGCCTGCAGAGCCGGCCTTCGTGACCGCCATCTCCTTCGAGATCGACGTGACCATCGGGCTCGTTTCGGTCATCCCGAACGCCTGGATGAGCGGGCAGCCAACCTTCTCCCACATCTGTAGCAGGGGGAGCGCCGAGGGTGCACCGCCGATGGCCGTGGTGACCACGCCGGAGAAGTCAGTGGTGGCGAACTTCTCGTGCTGTCCCATGAACAGGTAGTTCGCGGGCACGCCGAGAAAGTGGGTGATGCCACGTTCCGGATCGTTGATCAGGTCGAGCGCCTCGCCCGGGTCGAACGTGCGCATGATCAACGTTGATCCACCGAAGTAGGCAGCGGGGTTGGTGTAGCAGTTGAGCCCCCCGGTGTGGAACAGTGGGAGGAAGCAGAAGTTGACCATCGAACGGCCGAGATCGCTCAGCTCGGCGAGGTTGATCGAGTTCCAGAACGACATGCCGTGCGTGATGATCGCGCCCTTCGGACGACCGGTGGTGCCCGAGGTGTACATGATCGTCAACGGATCGTCGTGGGTGAGCTCGGGCATCAGCGGGGCCACTGCAGGGTCGATATCGATGCGGTTGGCTGCGGCAGCGAGCCCATCGTCGTAGTCGACACTCCCCTCGGGATGCGACCCTGCCCCACTGAATATGACCAGGTGCGCCACATTGGTCCGCTCGGCGAGTTCGGCAGCGGTGTCACCGAACTCGGGGTCAGCACAGAGCACGGTGGCCGCGGCATCGCTGACGATGTAGTCGAGTTCGTGAACCGTGAGTCGCCAATTGACGGGCACAAAGATCGCGCCGAGCCGAGCACAGGCGAACTGCACTTCGATGAACTCGACACGGTTCATCGAAAACATCACCACGCGATCACCCCGGCCGACGCCGAAGTCGTCGCGCAACATCGCTGCTGACCGGCCAACTCGTTCATCGGCCTCCCGCCAGTTACACACCAACCCAGCCCCGTCATCAGTGGAGTCGATGTCGGCCCAGGCCGGTCGGTCAGGGCTCACCATCGCGTGGTGAGCAACCCAGTCATATGCAGGAGCAATCGGCATCCTGACATGCTGCCAGAACAGAATCGACCCGTTCGACACGTAGGCGTGTCACACCGCACGTGGAGTCACCCGTTGGCCATCCAGGCAGCCCACACGGATCGGCGGAACGGGAGTAATCCGGAGTAATCCGGAGCAATCCGGAGCAATGACTACACCCGTTCGGACTGAATTATCGACGCAGGGCGGGGACGTCCAAAGAGATATCCTTGGGCTTTATCGCAGCCGAGATCGCGCAGCCTGTTGAGCTGCAGCGGAGTCTCGATACCTTCGGCAACGACCGACAGTCCAAGGCTGTGCCCCAGGCGGACGACTGCTTCGACGATTGATGTGTCGTCATCTTCGAGGCCGAGGCCGGAGACGAACGATCGATCAACCTTGATTGCTTCCACCGGGAAACGCTTCAAATACGTGAGTGACGAGTAGCCGGTGCCGAAGTCATCGACCGACAGGTGCAGGCCAAGGCTGCGCAGTTCGCGGATCGCTGAGCTGGCAGCGACCGTGTCTTGCATCAGCGTCGTCTCGGTGATCTCGAGCCAAATTGAGTCGGCGGCGATCCCCGTCGAGCCAAGCGCGTCGCGCACAGTCTCGACGAACTCTGGATCAATGAGCTGCTGCGTCGCAACGTTGACCGAAAGACCACAGTTCGCGAAACGCATACCTCTTGCCCGCCAGTGCGCGAGCTGCGCGAGCGAATCACGCAGAATCGACGCGCCAAGATCGACGATCATCCGGCCGGACTCAGCCGTCGGGAGGAATTCACCGGGCATCAGCAACCCGCGTTCCGGGTGGAGCCAGCGAGCGAGCACCTCGAAGCTCACAAGCTCGCCGGACTCCAGGTCGACGATCGGCTGGAAGTACGGGACGATCTCGTGGCGTTCGATACCGCGCCGCAGCTCTGACGCCAGTTGCAGTGCGCTGACCGATGCCTGGCGCGTTGCCGCAGTGAATGCTTCTACTCGGTCACGCCCTGCGGCCTTGGCGCGATACATCGCGGCGTCGGCGTCGCGCACCAGATCGTCTGCAGTGAAACCGGGCGCAGCGTTCACGGCAACACCGATGGAGGCCGTGACCACCATCTCGTGACCCTCGATCACGATCGGTTCCATCGCCGCACGCCGCAGGCGTTCCGCGATTGCTGCCGGGTCAACGAACGCTCCACTCGGCGTGTCTTCGCCACCAATCGACACGCGGTCGATGAACACCACGAATTCGTCACCACCGAAACGTGCCAACCGGTCACTGCCGCGCATCACGCCGCGAAAACGCTTGGCGATCTCGCGCAGCACCTGATCGCCGAGGCCGTGTCCGAGACTGTCGTTGACGACCTTGAAATTATCGAGGTCGATGAAGAGCACTGCCACCTGGCCGGGCTGCGCAAACAGGAGGTGAGCGTCAAGGCGACTCACCAGCGCCGTCCGGTTCGAAAGCTCGGTCAGGTCGTCATGGGTTGCAGCATGCATCAGCAAGGCCTTCGAATGCCGTTCCTCCGTGATGTCCTCGATGTGTGTGATTGCCAACGACACGCCATCTTCTTCGGTGATCGACACACGTGTCCGTGCCCACACGTAACCGCCGTCGTTGCGCTTGTACCGCTGTTCAAGTGCGTAGGTATCGGAGATACCCAGCTCGAGTTGGGCGCGCTGCGATGCCGCTGCTGCCAGGTCGTCCGGATGCGTCAGGGCGCGAATCGCCATACCGAGCAGCGAATCGAGAGGCCGGTCGAGCATGTCGGCGAGCGGTTGATTTGCGTCGACGACCTTGCCGTTGTCCAAACGGACGAGCGCCATCCCGGTCGGTGCGGAATGGAAGGCCTGCTGGAAGCGGCGGCGGGCTTGCTCGAGCGCTGCGGTCGCCCGCTTGCGATCAGTGACGTCGCGCAGCAGAAGCACCCGACTGCCGACAGCGCGATGGCTGACGATTTCTCTCCCGTCCTGGGCGAGGTGGAGCGACGCCTCGACGAGGTGAGGCTCGCCCGACGTGTCGACCAGCTCGAACACCACAACAATGCCGTCACGCCCTCCGCTCACACTGGTCACCTCGTCGCCGACGTTGAACCGCTGCCATTGCTTCGACATCGAATCGCGGTCGGCCTCGCCGACCATTTCCATGAAGGCTCGCCCAATCAAGTCGTCAACCGAACGACCTGTCAGTTCAGCGGCTCTGCCGTTCGCCGAAGCGATGCGGCCAGTGTCGTCGAGGCCCATCACGGCATCTGGCAGGTTGTCGAGCAGTTGGCGCATCTGCGCCTGCGTCTCGGACAGTTCGTCGATTGTTATTCGGAGACGTCGACCAAACCGCCGCGCCTCCAGCCAGGTCACCACCACGGCGACGACCGAGAGCCCACTGATGATCGACATGACGAGGACCTTGTAGGTCGACCGATCGCTCCCGGCGGCAAAAGCTGCCAGGCCGATCAATGCAACGGCAACGACGACGACTGGAGCTACCAACCACCACGACTTCATTGCTCTTCGCCGTATTGCTTCTGTGCGCACCACGTCAAAATACGACCCGACGGCGCAGAGATCAGGGATGTCCGTTTTGAGCCCACCACTCATCGAGGCGGGCGCGGACAGCGTCTTCGCCGATCAGACCCTCTTCGAGTCGAACTTCCATCAGGAAAACCATGGCTTGACCGACTTCGCGACCCGGCTTAATACCGAGATGCTCAATCACCGAGTTGCCATCCATCTCAGGACGCAGCGCAGCAAGTTCTTCGGCCTCGGCCAGCTCGTCGATGCGTTCTTCGAGTTCGTCCATCCGGCGCGACAGGCGCGCTGCCTTCTTGGCGTTGCGCGTCGTGCAGTCGCAGCGCGTCAGAACATTCAGTTCCTGCAGCAACGGGCCAGCGTCGCGGACGTAGCGGCGCACAGCCGAGTCCGACCATCCCATCGAATACGTGTGGAAGCGCAGATGAAGGGCAACAAGTTCGGTGATCGCCTTGACGTCGTCATTGGAATAGCGCAGTGCGCTCAGACGCTTCTTCGTCATCCGGGCGCCAACGGCATCGTGATGGTGAAACGTTGTCCCCTTACCCTCGAGGTAGCCGCGTGTCTTCGGCTTGCCGATGTCGTGAAACAACGCTGCGAGGCGCGTCAGGCGGAAGTCGAACTGGGGTCGATCGCCGGATTCGATTGCTGGGTGCTCGTGCAGCGGGCGGACATTCTCGACAACCGCCAACGAATGCGTCAACACATCTTTGTGCCGATGAATCGGATCGTGTTCGAGCTGCATCGCCGGCAATTCGGGCAGGAACTCGTCGGCCAGACCGTTCTCGATCAGAAACCACAGGCCAGCAGTCGGATGGTCAAGGACCATCAACTTGTCGAGCTCGTCGCGAATCCGTTCAGCCGACACGATCTCTAAGCGGTTCGACATTTCCTTGACCGCCGCCACGAGTTCATCTGTCGGCTGCAGCTGGTATCGCGCGATGAACCGGGCGGCACGCAGCATCCGCAACGGGTCGTCGCTGAAACTCACCTCAGGGCCGAGGGGCGTACGTAAGGTCTTCGTGGCCAGGTCTCGCGCACCATGGAAGGGGTCAACCAAGGTCGGCATGGCGGCTCCGGCACCAGCGGCATCGCCGGTCAGTTCCAACGCCATTGCATTGACGGTGAAGTCGCGCCGCGCCAAGTCGGCTTCGATCTCGTCGGCGAACACGACATGTGGTTTGCGGGAATCGTCGGTGTAGGCCTCGGCCCGGAACGTGGTGATCTCGTACGGCCGTGTTGCACCGGTTTCCGGATTGACCTTGTGCGCGCCGATCGTGCCGAACTTCTCGCCCTGCGTCCAGATTGCGTCGGCCCAGCCCTCAAGGCAGGCCTTGATCTCGGGCGGCCGTGCATCGGTCGTCAGATCGAGGTCGAAATCGATCTTTCCACTGTCAACGAGGAGGTCGCGCACGGTGCCGCCGACCAGGTAGAGACGGTGACCGGCTGCATGAAAACGCTCGGCAAGCGGCGACAGCTCGCGCAAGACGGGTTCGAATCGTTCTGGCACCACGACTGATCACGATATTGGTTGACCGCTCACTTCTATCATCTGCCGACAATCTCACCGGGCGGTTCTCTTTCAGACTGCTGGTCCACTGCACGGGCCGAGCAGGCATCGGGCAAGTAACGTTGACCTCGTGACGACGGCGACGGCGCGAGACACGGTGCACGGGCGCCTCGACACCTGGCCCTACGAACCCGACGTCGCCCACCTGGTGCTTCTCGACCACCACATGGTGCCGACCCGCACCAACGTCGGGGCCTGGATCGCCGAGGCGCGTCAAGCACCCGAACCGAAACGCGCGATGCGGACGGGCGCGATGTTCCCCGAGGCGGCCAGTGTCTTCGTTGACGCCGGCTTCACCACAATCGACACGCTGGCCCTTCTCGACATCCGTCTTCTGACGCGCAGTGATCGCGGTCGTCCAACGACACGCCGGACCGTCCGTCCAACGACACGCCGGACCGTCCGTACAACGACACGGCGGATGCGCTCAAGCGACCTCCCGGCGATCGCCGAACTTGACCGGACAGCATTTGGCGATCCGTGGGGCAACGACGTCCGTTCACTCGGCGACATCACCACGGCCACCGCACGGCATCAGGCGCGCGTTGTCGAGGGTCCCAACGGCCTCGAAGCCTTCGCCATCAGCGGTCAATCAGGCCGCTACGGATACCTGCAACGCCTTGCGGTCCATCCCGATGCGCGTCGACGCGGCCATGCACGGCACCTCGTCGGAGGTGCTCTGCACTGGATGGAACGGCGCGGCGCCTCAACCGCGCTCGTCAACACCGGCGTCGACAACGACGCCGCGCTCGACCTCTACCGCTCACTCGGATTCACCCGGCGCGCCGAAACACTGCAGATTCTCGAACACATTTTCACGTGATGGGCCTTCGACACACACTCAGTGGCCTCCTCGTCGCAGCCTCCGTACTCTTCGCAAGCGCCGCAGTCACTGCAGGAGTTGCAAGCGGTACTCCCACGCCCACCGAACAGGCCGCCCAACAGCGCACCGGCCTCCGGGTTGAGCTCATCGAGCAAGATTTCACGTTCCGCCCTGGCGCCTCAATTCGCCTCGTCTACCGAATCACCGGCGACCTCGCTGCAGGCGGCATCACACCCCCGACAACAACCACCACGACCACCACGACCACCACGACCACCACGACCACCACGATCCCGATCGACCCGGCAGCGCCAGCCGTCAACGCAACCGCGCCACCCGAGACCACCAGACCCGGCACCACTGCATCGCCGACGACCACCATCACCACGGTTGCGCCCATCCCCTCGCTCACGGTCGACATCGCCAACTTCGAAGCCATCACGAGTGCTGACAGCCCCGTTTTCGATCGAATTTTTGGCCAGGCTGCTCAGCCGGGTGCGTTCCGCAACAACATCGATGGCGTCCGGTTCGCCGACGCTCGCAACCAAGTCGAAATCATCACGCCCACCGAAGCAACCCTCACCCTCGAGATACCGACCGACACCGGCGGCGACGAGGTGCTGAGCGGACCGGACAGCCTCGAGTTCCCAGACCCTGGATTCACGCCGATACGAATGCAACTCCTCATCAACGACAACCTGGTCGCCACTCACGGCACGATCATCGAACGCCAGCCCGGCAGCGATGAGACCCAGCGCCCGGCCGAACCCGTCACACTGGGCTTGGTTGCTGAAGTCAGCCGGTCCAATGGGTCACTGACCGACGCACTGGCCACGCAGGATGAAATCGTCACCCTCGTCGGCGCGGCTGGCAAGCTCACTCCCCCCATCCTCGCTGCAGTGCCACCCACAGCGGTCTCCGCGCTCGCCGATCCGCAAGCGGCTGTGGTGGCCTTCGACAACGACGAAATCACCACCCACACCGACGTCGAACTGGACGTGTCATCAGCTGTCGCAGCAGGCGTCTCCGACGTCTTCACTCGGGCTCTTAACGCTGGCGAAGACATCGTCACCGACGTCTTGCGTCAGACACCAACCCGCGTTGTGTGGATTGCTTCTGCGCCGCTCAGCGGTGGCGGGGCACAGCTGCTTCGTGATCTCGGCGTCCGGTACGTCGTGATGACGCCTGAGCTCTACGCGATGACTATCTCCGAGAACGTTCCCGACACAGACCGGCTTGTCGAGCTCCCGCTCCCCGACGGCGGCAACATGCCAGTCCTGCTGGTCGACCAACTCAGTGCATCATTGACCACGGACGTCGCCGACGACGTTCTCGCTGAACAGACAACAGTCGAGTGGGCCGTGCGGATGGCCACCGAGTTGGTTCTCGACCATCGGGAGAACGGCCGTAATGTCCGTCGGACACGACTTCTTTCAGGGCCCGACCTCACCGCGCTCGATCCGCGACTCATCAATGCGCTCGCCGACATCGCCGAACTGACACCCGACCTCCGTTTTGCTGCACCGTCGACGCTGATCGGCTCGACAGACGTGCAACGACTCGGATCAAGTGAAATCACGTTCCCAGATGTCGCAGGACCTGATCTCACTGCGCGGCTCCAACGCATCAACGACGCCAAGCTGTCGCTGACCAGCGCTGGATCGATGCTGGCGCCCGACGGCGGACGGACTGCTGATTGGTTCGATGAACTCGATCGCCTCGTCTCGACGTCGGTCAACGACAACGCAGCCAACGCCCAGATCGACGGTGTGCTTGACGAAGCCGGTCGTATCCTCGACGCTGTTGTTCTGCCTGATCCGTTTACCTTCACATTGACAGGCAACGCCGACGAGATCACCATTCGGCTCAGGAACACCAGCAGCGATCCGCTCACCGTCATCTTGCAGATGTCGTCATCGAAACTCGCCTTTCCGAACAGCGACCAGTTGATCACCCTGCGCCCGAATGACAGCACCGACATTCGGGTGCCGGTCCGAGCTCGCTCGAACGGAACCTCGGCTGTCAACGTCGCGTTGCTCACGCCACTCGGCGACCCGCTCGGTGAACCAGTGGTATTGACGTCACGCGTGAACGCACTGACCGGCCTCGGCCAGGTACTCACGGGAGCATTCATCATCCTGCTGGGCACCTGGTGGTTCGCGAGCTGGCGCAAACGACGCGATGCCGATTCAAATGTTCCGCAAGATGCTGGTCGAGATGCTGGTCGAGATGCTGGCGACGCCAGCGCCGAGGCGACTAACCTCTCGTCTCCGTGAGCGCGCCAACAAACATTGTTCGAATCGTCACCGACAGCTCGTGTGACCTGCCCCAAGAGATCGCCGACGAACTCGGCATCGTGATCGTGCCGCTCAGCATCCGCTTCGGCGACGATGAGCTGATCGACCGCAAAGAGCTCACGGTTGCTGAATTCTGGAGCCGGTGCGCCGGATCAGACACGCTGCCCGAAACCGCAGCACCCGCACCCGGCCAATTCGAGACCGTGTACCGACGGCTCAAAGACGAAGGCGCAGCGGGTGTAGTTGTCGTCTCACTGTCGGGCGCCCTCTCGGCCACCATGCAGAGCGCCGAACTCGCAGCACGTTCCATCGCCAACGACGATTCGATCGATTTCGACGTTCGCGTCGTCGACAGCCGCACCGTCACCCTCGGCCTTGGCACCATTGCTCTCGCTTGCGCCCGCGCTGGACGCGACGGTGGATCGATTGATGACGTCGAAGCACTCGCCACCGATCTCGCCCAGCGCACCCGGGTGTTCGGTGCACTCGACACGCTCGAGAATTTGAAAAAAGGCGGCCGCGTCGGCAACGCGAAGGCAATGCTCGCCACCGTCCTGTCGATCAAGCCGATCATCGAAGTCGCTGGTGGCATCGTCGAAGAAGCCGGCAAGCAGCGCACCCGTTCGAAGGCGCTCAAGTATCTCGTTGACAAAGTGCGGAGCTTTGACGGCAAGATCGAGAACCTCGCGGTGCTCCACGCCGACTGCAGCGACGTCGACCTGTTCGTCGACATGCTCACCCCGCACTACGACGGCGACATCGTCATCGGCGAAATCGGCCCCGTCATCGGCACCCACGGGGGCCGGGGAACGATCGGCGTGGCGTTCCACGAACTCTAAGGTTTGTTGGCTCCTGACCCCCCTGCCTGACCCCCCTGCCTAACCCCCCTGCCTAACCCCCCTGCCTGTTTTGTGTGAGCGATTGCCGCGTCGTTGGCAATGTCTCCTCACACAGAACTGGACCACCCCTTCAACTGGTCGAACAACAGCACAGCAGCAACCGGTGCATTGCCCCATGATCAAACCGCCAGCCAAGTAACGTCTCAATTGACCATGTCCGACCCGACTTCAACGCTGATCGCCGAGCGTTACGAACTGAAACGCCGCCTGGCTCAGGGTGGTATGGCCGAGGTCTGGCTCGCCGTCGACCTCACGCTGGACCGGAAGGTCGCAGTCAAGTGGCTCAAGCCTGCATTGGCTTCTGACGAAGTCGTTGCGGAACGCTTCCGACGTGAGGCAATCGCAGCAGCGAGCCTCAACCACCCGAACATCGTCGCCGTTCATGACGTGTTCGAACACGAGGGTCGCCAGGCCGTGGTGATGCAGCTCGTCGATGGCAAGAGCCTGCGGCAGCTGCTCGACACACAAAAGCGCCTCTCTCCCGAACTCACCGCGCACATCGGCGCCTGCACGGCTGCGGCGCTGCATCACGCGCACGAGAACAACTTCGTCCACCGTGACGTGAAGCCGGGAAACATCATGATTACCCCAGACGGACGGGTGCTCCTCACCGACTTCGGCATCGCCAAGGCCCTCCAAGGCGGCGACGATCTGACGAGTGAAAACATCATGATGGGCACGGCGAAGTACCTGTCGCCCGAACAGGTCCGCGGCAAGAAGCTCGACGGTCGCGCTGATCTGTATTCGCTGGGCTTGGTTTTGTACGAGTGCCTCGCCGGACGAGTGCCGTTCCTCGGCGAAAGCGATGCCGACACTGCGCTCGCGCGCCTCCAGCGCGACCCGACCGATCTCTCACGACTTCGTGCGACGCTGCCGACGAGCCTGGTGACAATCATCCATCAGCTCCTCGCACGCAACCCGATGCACCGTCCGGCAACTGGCGCCGACCTGGTTGCCGCACTCGAGCAAGCCGCCGCCGAAGGCCCGCCTGACATCGACGAAACCCCCCACGAGCGCTCAATGGTCGCGCCGTTCTCCGCAGGTCGTCTCCGTCGTGCACCCTCAGATCTCGATGGCCGCGCCGACGACCGTCGGCGCGCCTCCCGCGGCGATTCATCACCAGACGGAACCCCGCGTCAACGTCGCGATCAGACACCGAGTGACCCACAACGGCGTGATCATCCCATCGATGAACGCCAGGCGCCCACCAATCCGCTCCGTCCCCTCGCTCCCCTCCCTGGGCGTCGTCGCATACCGGGTGAGCCAGAGCAAATCACCGGCACAATGCCGATTCAACAACCCCCACGGGAACCTCGCCAGCGCGACAACACACCGCACGCTGGTGCAAAGCTCCGTGGCGAGCCCGTCAAAGGCATGTCGCAGGGGTGGAAGCCGTCGCTCACCGTGATTGGCAGTCTCCTGCTGCTGGCCGCCATCGTCGCCATTGCACTGGTCATGAGCGCGCAGTTCGGAAGTGATGACGACGGGTCGAATCCACCCGCAAACGTGGTCCCTGGAGCTTCCATCGTCGCTGGAGTCGACACCGCAACAGCCCAGAACGGCGAGCTCGCAGCGAGCGGAGATGCTCCTGCTCAAGTGACGCCCACCGGCCCGGCCTCAATCGCTGGCATCACCACGTTCGACCCTGATGGTGACCGCGAAGAATACGACGACGAGGCCATGCTCGCCGTCAGTGATGGCCTCGCAAGCACCAGCTGGCGCACGGTGTGCTACGGCGGCGAGTACATGGGCGGCAAAGTTGGTGTCGGCCTCGTTGTCACCCTCGATCAACCCGCACAGCAGGCCCTGACCGTCGACGTGATCAACGGCCCGTACATCGTTGACTTTTATACCTCGTCAGCCGAGCGCGCCCCGGGCGAACTCAGCGGCTGGGATGGTCAGCTGGGTGCTCAACGATTCGCCACCGAAGGCGAAGTGCTGCAAACCGACGTTCCGGCAGCTCCCGTACGCCACGTGCTCGTCCTTCTGAAGCAACTTGGGGCCGATACATCGTGCAGTGATAACAACCCGTTCCGCGGTCGGCTCGGCGAGATTGCCCTGGTCGGGTAAGCCAATGAGTGAGAGGTCGCGCTGATGGCTCCGCTCTCCGATGACGAGCTGGTCGCCGCAGCACAGGGTGGCGATCGCAGCGCAATGGACCAGCTCCTGCGCCGCCACTACGACCGCATCTACGCGGTCTGTCGCCGGGTCACCGGCGGGGCCAAAGATGCCGACGACGCCTGCCAAGAGGCACTGATCAAAATCGCTCGGAACCTGCCGCGCTTTGATGGGCGAGCAGCTTTCAGCACCTGGGCCTATCGCATCGCCACCAACGCTTCGCTTGACGAGCTTCGCAAGCGCAAACGTCGGCCCAGGCTGCATTCCATGAACCCTCATGGCGACGGTTCCGACAGCGCCGGACCCGAGGTGGTCGACCCGATGGCCGCCAAACGCATCGACGCGATCGACGATCGCCTCGCCATCGACGAAGCACTCGGTGAACTGAGCGACGACTTCAAAGCCGCTGTCGTGCTCCGTGACGTTGCTGACCTCGACTACGACGAAATCGCGGACGTCCTCCAGATTCCGATTGGCACGGTCAAATCGCGGATCGCTCGTGGACGCGGAGCCCTCGCTGAATCACTCCGCCTGGCGGACCTGCTTGACGCTCCGGGCACTCTGCTCGCCAGCGAGCGTGATGGCGTGATGAACGTCACCGACCCCGTCACCGAAGAAATTCGCATCATCGGGAACCACGCCGCCGATCAGGAACGTCCAACAGATTCATCATGAACGACGACCTCACCCTTCTTGCGAGCGCGTATCTCGATGGTGACACCACACCAACCGAACGCGCCCAGGTCGATGGTGATCCCACAGCGCTCATGGAAGTGGAACGCCTCCGCCAGGTCCGGGCCGTGCTCGGCCATACCGACAGCGCACCAATTTCGACACGCGAGCGGCACCTTGCTGCAGCCTTCGAGGTGTGGGACCGAATGCCGACGAGCGAGTTCGGCCGTGACGCCACGCCCGCGGGCGCTCAATCGGCAGCCGCAGCCGGACGGGCTTCAATCACGTCACCGACGTCAGTTGGCGTGTGGCGGCAACGCAGCAGCAATCGCCTTCTCGTTCTTGCTGCAGGGCTCGTCGTCGTCCTTGGCGGTGGAATCGTGGCCCGAGGGTTCATCTCTTCGAACAACAACGACAGCAGCATCGCCATCGATGCTGCTGCCGCTGCTGAACAGAGCCTCAGCCCTCGCGCCGAACTCGAGGTCGAAGCAGCCGACGAAACGTTCAGTGACGCAGGTGATGCAGCTGCGAGCAAATTGAGTGCCGCCGATGCACCTACTGCGCCGAACGCCGACACGCTCCTTGGCGACGAGAGTGAGGGTTCGCCCGATGAGGGTCTCGAAGTGCTGAGCAGTTCTGAAGATCTCGCTGTCTTCGCCAACGACCTCAACCGCACGACGCTTCTCGTCGGCGACGACGGTATCGACGAAGCCGCAGCCGAGCCAGCTGCACAGAGCGATGTAGCCTATGACGCCGGCGTCCAAGCAGCCCCGGGCGACACACCGTTCCCGCTCTGTGACCTCGTCACTCGGATTGTGGGGCCGGCTCTGTGGGGCGCCCCTGGCATGTCCGATGTGCCCGTGGTCGTCGGCATCGACGACGTCGCTGGTGACGCCGTGGCCTATCAGCCCGACGATTGCAAGGTCACCGCTCGAACGCCGTTGCTGCGCTAAATCACCACGCTGGCGTCTCCACGAACCTGCTTCGTAAGGCGCGCAGGGACCACGGCGGCTATCGTTTGTCTCTTATGCCAGGTAATCCGCTGACTGATCCAAACTGGGCCGATGAAACAACCGACACGGTTGTCCGATTCGTTGGCAACGTGCGCGACAAGGCAACAACGCCAATCGTCTACGCCGCCCGCGGTCTGGTCTTCGGGCTGATTGCACTGTTCCTGGGCGTGTTCGCCGCCGTCATCTTGCTTGTCGGTCTCACACGCGGCATGCAGTCGGCACTTGACTGGCAGTTCGCTCACGCTCGCTCGGTGTACATCAGTTACCTGGTGATCGGGGGAATCTTCTCCCTCATCGGGCTGTTGTTATTTAAGAAGCGCAACGCCAACGCTTCCTGATCGTCCGGCATCGCTGCCGAAGCGTTCTGGGCACTACAGGCGCCATGTGCAACGATTTACCCCCTCATCACACCCGGAGATGATCATGTCCGAATCCACCGCAAGCACGCCTGACGTCCGCGACGTCATCATCATTGGTTCCGGCCCCGCCGGCCTGACCGCTGCGATCTACACGGCGCGTGCATCACTTGCTCCGCTGCTGATTGAAGGCGAACCGTCGAGCACCAGTGACCAGCCCGGCGGCCAGCTCATGCTGACCACCGAAGTCGAGAACTTCCCCGGATTCCGCGACGGCATCATGGGCCCGGAGTTGATGGCCGAGATGCGGGCCCAGGCTGAGCGCTTCGGCACCACGGTCATCACCGAGAAGGTCACCGACGTCGACTTCACCGTCCAGCCTTTCAAAGTCACCGTTCGTAACCAGGAGTTCTTCGCCAAATCAATCATTGTCAGCACGGGCGCCCAGTCGCTCATGCTCGGCCTCCCCGAAGAACAGCGCTTGATCGGTTACGGCCTCTCTACGTGCGCTACCTGCGACGGGTTCTTCTTCCGGGGCCACGACATTGCCGTGGTCGGCGGTGGTGACTCTGCGCTCGAGGAGGCCACCTTCCTCACCAAGTTCGCTGACAAGGTCACCGTCGTTGTTCGCCGTGACGAACTGCGGGCGTCGAAGATTATGCAAGATCGCGCCCGTGCCAATCCGAAGATCGAATTCCTGTGGAACTCCCAGGTCACCGAAATCCACGGTGCAGAAAAGGTCACCGGCGCCGAGATCACCAGCACCGTCGACGGATCGACCTCCGAACTGGCGATCACCGGCATATTCATCGCCATTGGCCACAAGCCGAACACAGATCTCTTCCGTGGCAAGCTGCACATGGACGAAGCAACCGGCTACCTCCAGACTGTGCCCGACTCGACTCACACCAATGTCGCTGGCGTTTTTGCCTGTGGCGACGTGCAGGACTCGGTATATCGACAGGCAATCACTGCTGCTGGCTCCGGGTGTATGGCGGCCATCGACGCAGAACGCTGGCTCGAAGATGCACACGACATCGAGGCAAACGTTCCCAACTACTGACATTCGCCCTACACAGCGCTGGTCCTGCCCAAGAGGGAATGATCTTGTCGGCATCACGGTTGTACTGAATCGAACGACAAGACAGTGGGTCTTGCGTCACACAGGGCAATGACCCGCATGTGAAAGGCTGCCTCCACATGGCAAACGGAATCACCAATCTCTCAACCGCAACTTTCGACGAAGTCGTCGGAGCTGCAACTACCCCCGTCATCGTTGACTTCTGGGCTGAATGGTGCGGTCCGTGCAAGCAGATCGCCCCGATCCTCGAAGAGATCAGCGCCGAGTACGGTGAGAACATCGCAATCACCAAGTTGAATGTCGATGACAACCCCGACCTCGCCATGAAATACAACGTCATGAGCATCCCGACGCTGCTCGTGTTCAAGAATGGTGAAGTGGAAAAACGACTCGTCGGCGCCAAGAGCAAGGGCGCACTACTGCAGGAGCTCGAGGAATTCCTTCCAAACAGCTGACCCCGTTCCCCCTCGCAGAGGGGCAACGCGGCGAACCAATTCGAGATTTGCAGCGCCGCCTCGGTGCCGCCGGGTACGCCCCGGTAGGCGCCGAGGCGGGTTTCTTTTGCGCGTCCACGTTCGAAGCCGTCGCGTGCTTCCAAGAAGCGCGTGGGCTCAACGTCGACGGGATCTGTGATGAACAGACCTGGCTCGCCGTGATTGAAGCAGGCCACCGACTTGGTGACCGCACACTGTTGCTCAAGGCGCCCCAGCTACGCGGAGACGACGTTGAGGACCTCCAGCGGGCACTCAACCACGTTGGCTTCGACTGTGGCCGCCCCGATGGCATCCTGGGGCCTACCACGATCGGCGCACTCACCGACTTCCAGAAGAATTGTGGGCTTCCAGCCGATGGTATCTGTGGCCGTAAAACGGTCAAGATGCTGGACGTGCTTCGCCGGCAAAGTGGGTCGGGACCAGGTGTTGCGTCGGTCCGCGAACTTGAATCGGTGCGCACGCCTACCTCACTCGCGTCGTTGCGCATCGTCGTCGGCCAGTTCGGCGGGCTCAGCTCTGTGGGTCGTTCCGTCGCTCGATCACTTCGCCAAAACGGTGCGACAGTCATGTCCACCGACGAATACGAGGCCGGAGCGCAGGCGGCGGCGGCGAACCGCTTTCGGGCGACCATGTACATCGGTTTCGAAGCACGCCCAAACTTGTGTTGTGACATTTCCTATTTTGCCGTACCTGCGTTCGTCTCTGTTGGTGGTCGTTCACTCGCCGCGCACGTCGTTCAGCAGCTCGAGCGGACGCTCCCGATGGCGCCAACGCTGCGCGGTATGCGACTGCCGGTACTCCGCGAAACACAGATGCCGGCCGTCCTCTGCTCGCTGGGACCGGTCCGCGAAGTCGTTGACGCAACGAGCCTCATCACCCGCGCCGTGGTCGAGGCTGCTCGGCGCTGGGGTGACGGTCCGCTGCCCATGCCCGACGTCTGAGTCGCAAGCACATCGTTCAGAGCCACAGGCAGACAGATCCGCCGCCTCCCCAACCTCGCGTCCGCGCGTGAGACTTTATCCACAACATTTTCCCCATGATGTGCGTATCCCTCGAGTACATATTCAAATCTACGTCACCCAAAGTGCGACTTCACGTCACAGATATCACTTTGCGAAGTTTACAGTCAACGAGCCACAAAATGTGTGGACAAGTATTACCGTCATCCCCAGCTTGAGTATCGACCTGTGGATAAATTACACCGATGTAGTTCATTAAGAGGGGAGCGGCTCAACCAGACATCAGACGATAAATCCGCTCAAGGTCTTCGAGATCTGCGAAATCAATCGTGACCCGTCCACGCTTCGCACCCATCGTCACCGCCACACGAGTATCAAGTCGATCTGCCAATAACTCTTCAAGTTCAAGAAGTCCGGGAGGGCGAAGCTGCGTTGCTGGCGTCAAACCCGCTCCGTCAATCGGTGACGTACCCGTCGCCACATGCTCTGCTGCCGCGACAGGCTCAGCCGATGGAGCCACAAGGCCGCGAACTGCCTGTTCCATTATACGAACGGTCCACCCTTCAGCTACCGATGCCCGAGCCAACGACTCCTGACGGGCCCGGTTTGGTGTGCCGAGGAGCGCTCGAGCATGGCCCGCTGAGAGCTGACCGTCTGCCAGCAGACTTTGCACAGCCGGCGGTAAGCCAAGCAAGCGGATGGTGTTCGTGATCACCGACCGACTTTTACCGACGCGAGTGGCCACCTGGTCGTGCGTCATCTCGAAGTCTTCGATCAGTTGCTGGAATGCCGCAGCCTCCTCAAGCGGAGTCAAATCCTGACGGTGTAGGTTCTCGACGAGCGCTTGCTCCACCGAGCTCACGTCATCAGTGAGGCGAATGATCG
The DNA here is from genome assembly GCA_047635555.1 of Candidatus Azotimanducaceae bacterium. Taxonomy (GTDB): domain Bacteria; phylum Actinomycetota; class Acidimicrobiia; order Acidimicrobiales; family Ilumatobacteraceae; genus Ilumatobacter_A. Next base: position 24,439 of record JBLIKS010000001.1, on the reverse strand, counting down.
CAGGAATGGTCGTCAACCCTGCCCGCTGGGCTGCGCGCCAGCGCCGTTCGCCCGCAATCAGTTCGTACTGGCCTTCTCCCTCTGGGGCCGGGCGAACCAGAATCGGCTGCAGGACACCCATTTCCGAAATAGACGCCGCCAATTCGACGAGTCCTTCTTCAGAGAAGTGCACACGAGGCTGGTTCGGGTTCGGGGCGACCGACGCCGTCGGAACTTCAGCGAAAATCGCGCCGTCGCCTCCATCGGCAACTTCGCTTGCGGGAATCAAGGAGCTCAGCCCCTTGCCAAGACCACTACGACGTGACACGAGCATGCACCTCTTTTGCTGCATCGCGGTATGCAATTGCACCTCGCGACATTGGATCGAACGTATTGATGGGTTGGCCAAACGACGGTGCCTCCGACAAGCGAACGTTGCGCGGAATAACACTGCGGAGCACCTTGTCACCAAAGTGCTCACGAACTTCAGCAACAACTTGCCCCGCAAGCTTGGTTCGAGCATCGAACATGACGCAAAGAATCGTGCTCATCTCCAGCGTGGGGTTGAGATTCCGTTTCACAAGATCAACATTCCGAAGCAGTTGTCCCAAGCCCTCCAGAGCGTAGTACTCACACTGAATCGGCACCAGCACCTCGGTGGCAGCCGACAAACCATTGACGGTGAGGAGCCCCAACGACGGGGGACAGTCGATAAGGACATAGTCGTAGTCGTCAATCACCGCATCAATCGCCCGTTTCAAGCGCTGCTCGCGACTAAACGCCGGTACGAGTTCAATCTCAGCACCTGCAAGATCGAGTGAAGCCGGTGCGACAAACAGATTCTTCACATCAGTTGGCTCGACCACGTTGTCGAGTGGCTCCTCGTGCATAAGTACGTGGTACATCGAGAGTTCGAGGCCGCGATTCTCAATCCCGAGGCCCGTCGATGCGTTTCCTTGCGGGTCGAGATCAATAAGGAGCGTCCGAAGCCCGAGCTCAGCAAGTGACGCGCCGAGGTTCACGGTGGTGGTCGTCTTACCGACGCCACCCTTCTGGTTAGCAACCGCCATGATCCGGGGGAGTGAACGTCCGACAGCTGCGGCCACCTCGGGCGTTCGGATAGGTTCACTTACAGTAGGGGAGGAGGGTTCCTCGGTATCCGACACACATTCTCCAAACGCCGGTCAACTCGTCCTGTTCGGGACGTTCCTACTGTGCCTCATTCCACGACGCGTTACAACTATCTCCGCCTGGTTTCACGTGAAACATTTGAGACAACGCCGCTCTGGTATCGCTACTCTCAACATCCGCGGGACGCGCGGTGTTTCACGTGAAACATCCCTCAAGTCAGATCACAGCGCTGTGATCTGACTTAAGACTTAACGTGTCGCCCCAGGTCAGGAGGCTCATTCTCGCGTGAAACAAACGACGCGGCTATCAGAGGGGGCCCGTACGAGCCCAAGGGAATTGATCAGCTCCGCATCCCACCGATCACCTCTCGGCGGTTCACTGATGACGATGACACCGGGCTCTCCCAGACAACGGACCCCAGTCCGAAGGGTGAACTCTGGCGGGCCGAAGCCACGAGCCACCACCGCATCGAATCCAATGTGACCTTGGCGAATGGCATCGTCGACGTCGGCCGCTACGACGGTCACATGATCCAGGCGCATTCGGCGGACTATTCGGGACAGAAAGTCGGTCCGCTTCGTCCGCCGATCCAACAGCGTGATTGCAAGGTCCGGTCGGTCCACGGCCAACACCAGCCCAGGAACGCCTCCGCCAGCGCCCAAGTCGAGGACCGAACCCGAAACGCCATCCAAAGCCGTCACAAAGGCCCGAGCGTGCTCGATCACCTCGGCAATAGGCCTCTCCCCCAAAAAGCCGAGGCGCTGGGAAATTCCCAGCGCCTCGTGCAATTCTTGTTCAACCTGATCCTCGTTCACGAAGATCAGTATGTCAGCAGGCCGGCTCGACCGTCACGACCTGTCAGGCCGGCTCGACCGTCACGACCTGTCAGGCCGGCTCGACCGTCACGACCTGTCAGGCCGGCTCGACGACAACCCTGCGATACGGGTCCTCGCCTGACGAGGTGCTGACCACACCATCTTCGTCATTCAGCGCATCGTGGATGACCTTGCGATCGGCTGAGGTCATCGGCTCCAACGAACGGGCGCTGCCGCTCTCGCGAACCTGGCCCGCAACTTCGGCAGCGAACTTGGACAGTGCAGCCGAACGACGCTCACGGTAACCCGCGACGTCAATCCTCAAGCGAGTCTCATGGTCACCGAGGCGACGCTGCGCAGCAACGCGCACCAAGTCCTGCACCGCGTTCAATGTGCGGCCGCCCGGGCCGACAAGAAGACCCAGGTCTTCGCCATGTACCTGCACGTCGAGTTCGATTCCGTCGACGGTCAGTTCAGCCGTCCCCGTTCCACCGAAGGCGCTCACCAAGTCGTTCATGAACAACACAGCTGCATCACCCACTTCTTGCGGCGTCACATCGGACTGGGGGCGCTCTTCGTTACTCATCTTCTTCTCCTGGCTGGTGCCGCTACGGCTGTTGCCGCGTGATCGGGTCTTCGGCTCGCTCGTACTTGTAGCCGAATCTTGCTCGGACGAATCAGCTGACGCTGCCTCTGTCGGGGCGTCATTGCTTTCCTTCGATGCTTTGTCAGGCTGCTTTTTGCCCGCAGCTGACTGACCACGAGGCTTGTCGCCCTTGGGCTTACGGCGTCGTTCCTGCTTGGCGCGCGCCGGGCTCGGCATGATCCGAGCACGAATGCGAGCTTGACCGCGGGTACGTCCAAAGAGACCCGGCTTGGGCTCCTCGAGCACGTCGAATTCGGCCTCGTCGGCTCCGACACCCAGTTGATCGAGTGCTGCTTCTCGCGCTTCCTCGATCGTTTTGGCAGTGGTTTCCACCCATTCCATATGATTTCTCTCTTTCCTTCGACTGGCCGCCGCTCCATGCGGTCGGCTCACGATCTTGATTCGTCAGCGCTTCTTTTTGCCGGACGACTTAGGACGATTCTGCGCTTGCTTGGCGCGGGCAGCTTCGGCTTCTTGACGCGTCGGTGTCGGGCGACCCTTGCTCGAACCCGACGGAGCCGGGCGATTCGCACTTGGCTTTTTCGTACCGTTTTTCGACGGAGTGACCCGTTTGTTGGTCACCGGCGACTGCTTCTCGGTCTTGTCCGTCTTCTCGGCGCGCTGCTTGGACTTGGATCCGCCGTCGCCCTTCGCCGCTGCAAGGTCCCGTTTGGCCTGAGCGAGCATGCCACCGGAGTCGCCGCTTTTCTTCGACTCTTCACGAGCGGCATCGCCAGCGCGCTGGGCCTGACGACCGAGTGACTCGTCGTCACCGTAAAACTTCTTGGTGATGTAGTACTGCTGGAGAATACGGAGCAGTGTCTGGAAGATGTAGTAGAAGACGAGTGCCGACAGGAAGAAGATCTGGAACACGGCAAAAAACACCGGCAGGTACTGCATCAGCTTCTGCTGCATCGGTGACATGGTCGGGCTAATTGCCGCGCGGGCCGCCACCATCTTCTGTTGGGCAAAGTACAGCGCACCTAGCGCGACCACGAGGAGGGTGTAAATCAGGCCTTCCCTCACGCCATTGCCTATGGCTTGGAATGCCGAGAGATCGAGGTTGAAACCCCACGACGGCATGTCTGTCCGGCCATAAAGCGACAGATAGAGGTCAGAGTCTTTCGCCAAGAAGCGAGGGATGAACCCCTGGACAGTGTCGGGGCTACCAATGGCACGCAACGTCGCTGATGCGACTTCCTTGGCGCCATTCGTGTCAGACGGTGTGTACACGAGCCCACGCAAGATACGGAACATCACCAGGAAGATCGGCATTTGTGCCGCAATCGGCAAGCACGACGCCATCGGATTGACTTTGTGCTCCTGGTAGAGCTTCATCATCTCTTCGTTGAGCTTCTGGCGATCGTTGCGATGCTCGTTCTGCAGCTTGCGCATCTCCGGCGCCAGGCGCTGCATCTCCAGCATCCCCTTGGTGCTCTTGAGCGTCAAGGGAGTCGTGATCGCCATGACCACGGCAGCAATGAGCGCAATGGCAATGATGTAATCGTTGGTGAGGCTGTAGAACCAGGCGAGTAATCCAGCGGGAATCTCGAACATCGGTCAGCCGCCTTTCTGTTGAGTGGAGGACATCACTGTCGGAACGATCGGAGTAAGTAATGCAGATGAGCCAGCACCGCAGCATTCGCGCGACGTGGCAGATGAGCCGGCGGGAACAAGATCAACACCGGATGGACCAAGTGGTCGACACCGAAGGAGGCGACGCACACTCAGCCATCCGCCGCGCCAGGCGCCGTGCACTTCGACGGACTGAAGGGCATACTCCGAGCAAGATGGGAAGAAACGGCACGGCGAAAGTCGGCCCTCTCGCGCGCGTTGATACAAGACAATGGCACCGAGTAGCTGGCGTTGTGACCATGCAGACCGACCTTGCTCACGATGCCCGTGACCAGGACAAAGACAGATTTCGGTCGTGTCGGTGATCTCGGCTAGCAGGTCGGTGATTGGGAGCTCAACGACCTGCCCGCGGGTCATGAATACGCTCGCGAATGCTGTGCTGCGTCGAGAAGGGCAGCGGCACGGGTTTCAAGTTCTGCGAACGTCAGTTCGCTCATGGATGGACGACCCCCGAAGAGATACAACCCATTGGGGACATCCATGGCTCCGAGAATGCCACGCAGCCGACGGCGGAGCTGATTGCGCGTCACAGCAGGACCGACAGCGCGGCCAATGGCGAAAGCCACTTGCGGCGGGGACACACTCGGATCGGCAACAAACGAGCACCACATGGCGTCACTTCGGACGCGCAAGCCCTCCCGCCGAAGGCGGGTAAACGAATCACGATCACAGACCCGGTGAATCAAGTTAGGCGGAGAGGCGTGTGCGGCCCTTGTCACGGCGGGACTTCAGCACAGCGCGACCAGCGCGAGTACTCATGCGGGCGCGGAATCCATGCTTACGGTTCCGGCGACGGTTATTTGGTTGAAATGTGCGCTTCACGACGTTCTCTTTCGGACGTTTCAAGTCACGACCGGGGGAAATACGTGCCCTGGTGGGCACTTCCTGTGGACTGACCAAGAAAGGCTACGGCGCGCGAGGGGCGTCTCCCAACCACCCCTGCGAGGCGGCCGACTTACGGACGTCACTCAGATCCCGTCCAATCGCCCGAGCACGAACGTTTGAATCGCACTCCAACGCCTTCACGCCGCAGACCTCGTTCTCCACAGTTGACCCACAGCGCCGGCTAAACGACATTGTTGTAAGTTATTCACATCGAGGACTACCCAGCGTTACCCCAGCATGCGGCGTGTTTCTACAAATGTTTGGGTTCCGTTTACAACCTGCTATGTTCAGACGTCCGCCGCCGGCCCCGCACATGTCCACATCTTGTGGACAACTATGTGGACAGAGTCTGTTGCCGACCATGCCACGACGAGTGGGAATCCGACGTTCGAAGGAAATTGACACCACGTGAGTGACGCTGATGATGTGTGGACACAAGTCACGCTGTTCCTTCGCTCCCAGCTCGCTGAGTCCGTTTGGTTCTCAACCTTTCAGGACATCATCCCGCTCGACGCCGGCAGCGGCATGCTGCGACTACTGGCACCGTCCGCCTACGTGCGCGACCGAATCCTGACCCGGTATCTCCCACTGGTGACAGACGCACTCGACGAAGCTGGAGAAGGACATCGCTCGATAGACATCGAAGTCGCAAAATCCGATGCAGTCGAGAACGAACCGACACCGAGCGAGCCAAACGTGACGTCGGCGTCCTCACCGGCGTCCTTCTCGCACATGGGAAACGAGAACGACACACGTTCCCATGTTGACGAAGCTGGATTGAACCCGCGTTACACCTTCGAGGAGTTCGTCAAGGGAGCGTCAAATCAGTTCGCGTTGGCTGCTGCTCTCAGAGTCGCCGAAACACCTGGTAGATCGTATAATCCGCTCTTCATTTACGGTTCAGCTGGTCTTGGTAAGACCCACCTCCTCCACGCGATTGGCCATTACGTCCACGACAACTACCAACACCACGAAGTGCGGTACGTGTCGACTGAAACGTTTATGAACGAATACGTCGACGCCATTCGCCAGAACACCACCAGCGCGCTCCGACGTCGTTACCGAGACATCGACGTCCTACTGATCGACGACATCCAATTCATTGCCGGTAAAGAGGGTCTCCAAGAAGAGTTTTTCCATACCTTCAACACGCTGCATGGCGCAAACAAGCAAATCGTCATCAGTTCTGATCGCATGCCGGACGCCATCCCGACACTCGAGGAACGACTCCGTGGCCGCTTCAAATGGGGCTTACTCACCGACATCCAGCCACCGGATCTCGAAACCCGCACAGCGATTCTCCGGAACAAGGCCGAACGTGACCATGTCGAAGTTCCGAACGAAACACTCGACTTCATTGCCACTAACTTCTCGACCAACATCCGAGAGTTGGAAGGTGCCCTGATCAGAGTGACCGCATACGCGAGCCTCAGTGGTGAAGCAATCACGACCGAGTTGGCTGAGACACAACTTGCTGGCCTCATGGTCGACACGAAGCCCAAGCATCGCACCGATGAAGAGTTGCTCGCCGAAATTGCTGGGATTCTAAAATTCGAGGTCGAAGCGCTGAAGGGCAAGAGCCGACAGCGGCCCCTCGTTACGGCACGTCAAATCGCCATGTACGTCTTCCGTGAGATGACCGATCTCAGCTACCCCGCAATCGCTCGGTTGTTCGGCGGACGAGACCACACCACCGTCATCCACGCCAATGAGAAAATTCAGCGACTGATGAGTGAGCGCAAGCAGATTTACGACCAAGTCACCGACCTCCAGCAGCAGCTCAAAGCATGAGAAATTGCACTCGTCAACGCCGTTGGATCCCCACTCATAGCGCTGGCGAACGTCGCCTCTGCGCGAATATCGGTGGACAACTGCTGCAAAGCAGGGGACACACCAGCGCGCAAGTATCACAAGAAAAGGGGACAACTCATCGTTGTCCACTGGACCACACGCATGTAAGCCGCAACCTGGGGAGAAGTGGTCCATCCATTGTGGAAGCCCACGGCGGCTCTACGCTGCAGGAATGGTGGGTTGTCCCCAATCCACAGCACCTACTACTTACATTGTTCTTTGAAACATCCATGCATGAGGAGAAGTGCCCACTGTGAAGTTTCGTTGCGAACGTGACGTCCTTGCTGACGCCGTTGGATCGGCTGGTCGTGCCGCCACCAACCGGACTGGCACGCTGCCTGTATTGGCTGGCGTGCGGATGGAGGTGATCGGCGATTCGCTGACCATCACCGGTACCGACCTTGAGCTGACAATCCGGTTGTCGATTGAGGTCGGCGGTGAACGTGATGGCGCCGCCGTGGTACCCGCACGCCTCGTTGCTGACATCGTCAAGGCACTTCCCTCAGGTGCGGTCGAAATCGACCTTGCCGACGGTGACTCGGGCGCCGAGATGTCGATCAGCGCTGGCCGATCACAGTTTTCTGTGCGCCCGCTGTCTCTCGACGACTACCCGGTACAAATGGAACCTGCCGGCGACGCAGTCACACTTCCTGCCGCCGACATGGCCGAGGCACTTCGCCAAGTTGTGCGCGCAGCTTCGACTGATGATGCACGCGCAGTCCTCACCGGTGTGCTCTTGGCATCTGAAGATGACGGCCTTCGGATGGTCGCTACCGACTCGTACCGCTTGGCCGTCCGTGATCTACCGGACTCATCCATGCTCGGTTCTGGTCAAAAGGTCCTGATTCCCGGTCGTGCTCTGAACGAGTTGCAGCGTCTCATGGGCAACGAAGAAACCCTCACCGTTCGCCTTGGCGAGCGCGAAGCAACGTTCGAGGCTGGCTCAACCCGCTTGAGCACTCGACTCATCGAGGGTGAGTTTCCGAATTATCGCAACTTGCTCCCTTCGAGCTACCCGAACTTGCTGACCGTGAGCAAGGTCGCGATGATCGAAGCGATTCGCCGTGTGAAAATCCTCGCTCAAGATTCGACTCCGGTGCGTATGACGCTTGGTGGCGACACGGTGCAGCTCACGGCGATCACGCAGGACGTCGGTAACGCCGTTGAAGAGATCGACGCGAGCTACGACGGTGCGGAGATGACCGTGGCGTTCAACCCGGATTATCTGCTTGCTGGTATTGACGCAATCGACGCTGACGATGTCACGCTCGCCACCATGGATCCCATGAAGCCAGCGGTTTTGCGCGGTGTTGGGCAGGACGATTACCTGTACCTCCTGATGCCCGTGCGCGTTCCGTAATTTGGCGCTAGCCGGCGTTCCCTTTTTGTGTGAGCGATTGATGCGACTTTTGTCAGAATCGCTCACACAAAAACTGGGCGACCTAATCTGCCAACTGTGATTGTCGAGCACCTCGAGCTGATCGATTTTCGCAACTACGCACAAGGCTCGTTTGATCTGACGTCCGGGACAACGGCGATTATTGGCGGCAACGGTCAGGGCAAGACGAACCTTGCCGAGGCGTTGGCCTATCTCGCAACGCTGTCGAGTTTCAGAGGGGCGCCGAATGACGCACTCATCAAGTCTGGTGCTCTGCGAGCAATTATCCGTGCAATTGTCCGTCATGACGATGGCCGTGAAACCTTGATTGAAGCCGAACTTGTTGCTGCGGGTCGGAATCGCGTGCAAGTGAACAAGCAGAAATTGGTGCGAGTCCGTGACTTACTCGGCTCGGTGCGTGTCACAGTTTTTTCGCCCGACGATCTTATTTTGATCAAAGGCGGGCCAGGCGACCGGCGTCGCTACATGGACGACACACTCGTTGCACTCGCGACCAAGTACGACGCGATCCGACTTGAGATCGACCGAATCGTTAAACAACGGAACACGCTGCTCAAGCAAGCCAACGGCCGCCTGACAAGTGAAGTTGAAGTCACCCTCGACGTATGGGACATGAAGTTCGCAGAAATTGCCGATCAGTTCGGCTACGCCCGAGCAACCCTTGTCTCGAGAATTACCCCGTTGGTCCAAGACGCGTATGAGCGTCTTGCCGGCATCTCGACACCTATTGGTCTGACGTACGAACCGGAGTGGCGTCAACTCGGTCTTGTCTCAGCTTTGCAGGCGGCGCGTACTGCTGATTTTCGACGCGGCGTCTCGACGGTTGGGCCGCACCGCGACGAGTTGAGCTTTACGATCAACGGCCTACCAAGCCGGACGCATGCGTCGCAAGGGGAACAACGCACACTCGCGCTCGCATTGCGCCTCGCCGCGCATCAACTCGTCACCGAACGCACAGGATCAGCGCCGGTACTTGTGCTCGACGATGTGCTCTCTGAACTTGACGACGACCGCGCCACTGCCCTTCTTGAACACATCCCACCTGGTCAAGTAATCATCACGACGGCGAGCGAGCTTCCACCCGCCGCACAGGCTGACCGAATCCTCCGCATCGAAGGAGGCAAGGTTGTCGAATGAGCTCACCGAGGTTGCATTTGATTTGATACTCCAATGCCGGTGACAGTCACAGATCATGCGGCTGACAAGCATTCAAGTCCTTCACCACGCAGCTACGGTGACATGCCTGATGGCTGAACCAGTGCCGATCACGAAATCGCTCGACGGGATCATGAAATCGTTGCGCGGGACCGATCGAATTCAGATCGGCGGTGTTTTCGGGAAGTGGGCTGATGCCGTCGGCCCGAATGTTGCTGCGCACGTCCGACCGGTGCGGCTCGATCAGGGCGTTCTTACTGTCGAATCCGACGACGTTGCATGGGCCACTCAGGTCAAGTTCCTGTCCGGCACGATTATCGCTCGGCTGGAGGAAGTTGCCCGTGTGCAGGTGGAACGCGTCGAAGTGCGTGTTGCACGGACGCGCTAATCTGCTATCGAAACCAATGCCTCGAGCTGTTCGTTCAACTTTGAAAACAGGTCATCGCCAGTGCCGCGAGATGGCCAAAAAACCAGTGGGTACCTCTGTTCCGACGATCGTGTAGTTTGCCACCACGGAATCGCATCTCTGTGACACCCATGGAGTACACTGAGAACCAATTGCGGAAAGGGTTTGCCGTCGGTCTGATGTACCTGGCGCAAGCGCTCTCATCGCCCCGAAAAGCACGGCGTGCTTGCGCCGTGTCCGACGATTTGAAGACATCGAGGTTTGAGTGTCCAACGACACCGCTGACACCCCCGCTGAAACCGGCGACGAGCAGGCTCCAGAGCCGACGCCGACGCCTTCTGCCGAAAAGACGTCCAACAAACCTGGCGACTACGGTGCCGCACAGATCCAGGTGCTCGAAGGGCTCGACCCCGTACGCAAGCGCCCCGGTATGTACATCGGTTCTACTGGTTTGCAAGGCCTGCACCATCTGATTTGGGAAGTCGTCGACAATGCGGTCGACGAAGCAATGGCCGGTGTGTGCGACAGTATTGTCGTCACGTTGCAGGCGGATGGCGGCTGCCGCGTCGACGACAACGGTCGCGGCATCCCGGTTGACCCATACCCGTCAGGCGAACACAAGGGTAAGAGCGCTGCTGAAGTGGTCTTAACCGTATTGCACGCCGGTGGCAAGTTCGGCGGCGAAGAGAGCGGCTACAAGGTGTCTGGTGGGCTTCACGGCGTCGGCGTCTCCGTCGTCAACGCACTGTCGACTCGCCTCGAAATCCAGGTTGACCGTGGCGGCGTTCGCTATGAGCAGACTTACCTCGAAGGTGGCAAGCCGAAGGCCGAAATGAAGCCTGCGGGTGAGACACCGACGGGCGGCCGGGAGACCGGCACGAGTATCACCTTTTATCCCGACGCCGGGATCTTCCAGGCCGAGGGCACCGAGTTTGTCGCCCGCACGGTGCTCGATCGCCTGCAGATCATGGCCTTCTTGAACAAGGGCCTCGAGATCGTTTTCAAAGACGAGCGCGCGGAACGCGAGCAAGACGTCACATTTCAGTACAAGGGCGGTTTGGTCGACTTCGTGAAGCACCTCAATGCTTCTAAGGAGCCGTTGTTCGCCAAGGTCTGCAGCTTTGAGGATGAAGACGTCGAAGAGGGCATGGAACTCGACATCGCCATGCAGTGGAACACCGGGTACCACGAGGGGATCCACGGGTACGCCAACGGCATCTCGACCACCGAGGGCGGGATGCACGTCGAGGGCTTCAAGACTGCCCTCACTTCGGTTGTCAACAAGTACGGCAGAGAAAAGAATCTCATCAAAGAAAAGGATGCGAACCTCACTGGCGACGACGTGCGCGAGGGCCTCACGGCGATCGTCACGGTCAAGCTTCGCGAGCCGCAGTTCGAGGGTCAGACCAAGGCCAAGCTCGGCAATGTGCCTGCGCGCTCCTTCGTCCAGAAGGCCACCTACGCCCGCATGGTCGAGTGGATGGATGAGAACCCTGCCGAGGCCAACCGGATGGTCAAGAAAGGGCTCGCTGCTGCTCAGGCGCGCGATGCGGCCAAGAACGCACGTAACGCAATCCGTCGTAAGACCGCCCTGTCCGGCGCCGGCATGCCCGACAAGTTGAAGGACTGTTCGTCGAAGGACGCTTCCGAGTCCGAGATCATGATCGTTGAGGGTGACTCGGCTGGCGGTACTGCTGTCGACGCTCGCGACCCACGTACTCAGGCGATTCTCCCTATCCGCGGTAAAATTTTGAACGTCGAACGAGCCCGGGTCGACAAGATGCTGAAGAACACCGAAATCCAAGCGCTGATCACCGCGATTGGTGCCGGTGTTGGTGATGAGTTTGACGTCGAGAAGTGCCGCTATCACAAGGTCATCTGCCTCGCTGACGCCGATGTCGACGGAAGCCACATCCGCACTTTGCTCTTGACGTTCTTCTTTCGCCAGATGCGCGAGATGGTCGAGGCTGGCTACTGTTACATCGCCCAGCCGCCGCTGTATTCGACCGAGGTTGGCAAAGAAAAGGTCTACCTGAAAGACGATGCGGCCAAAAACGCGTTCATGGCCCAGCGACCGAACCACAAGAAGCAATTTCAACGTCTGAAGGGTCTCGGCGAAATGGATTGGGAAGAGCTTCGCGGGACCACTATGGATGCCAGCACCCGTACGTTGCTGCAGGTCACGGTCGATGAAGCAGCCGAGGCCGACCACATCACATCGGTCCTCATGGGCGACGATGTGCCGAGTCGTCGCGAATTCATTGTCAAGAACGCCCGCGACGTCCAGAACCTGGACTTTTGACCTCGACGTTTCAGTTGGGGTCAGGCCCCAACTGAAACGTCAGTACGAACAGCACAACGAATGAGAAATGATCAACACCCATGACTGACACCACTGACGACACACCAACCAGCGGTTCGATCCAGCCGATTGCGCTCAACGAGGAAATGGAAAGCTCATTCCTCGAATACGCCATGTCGGTCATCATGTCGCGCGCGCTACCCGACGTGCGCGACGGTCTCAAGCCTGTCCACCGCCGGATCATCTGGGACATGGAAGAGCAAGGCTTTCGGCCAGATCGGGGCCACGTCAAGTGTGCTCGTGTCGCTGGCGACACGATGGCTCGTTTCCATCCCCACGGTGACTCCGCCATCTATGCCGCACTCGTGCGTATGGCCCAACCCTTCTCGTTGCGCCACCCGCTGATCGACTTCCACGGCAACTACGGCTCGCCCGACTTCGGTCCTGCCGCCTCGCGTTACACCGAGTGTCGTCTGGACCCGCTGGCAATGGAACTGCTTGCCGGAATCGACGAAGACACCGTCGACATGATCCCGAACTACGACGGGACCACGGAAGAACCCATTGTCCTTCCGGCGCGGTTTCCAAACCTGTTGGTCAACGGCAGCCAGGGCATTGCTGTTGGTATGGCAACGAATATCCCGCCGCACAACCTCGGCGAAGTGATCGACGCCGTCGTGCACCTGATCGACAATCCCGACGCCGATGCTGACGCGCTCATGGAGTTCGTCAAGGGTCCGGACTTCCCGACCGGTGGCCAGATTCTCGGTCGGGCCGGCATCGTGGACGCGTATCGCACCGGCCGCGGATCGGTCAAAACGCGTGCCAAGGCATCGATCGAAGAAGGCAAGAACGGACGATACGAAATCGTCGTCACCGAGCTGCCGTACCAAACCTCCTGCTCGGCGATTGCCGCGCGTATCCAGCAGTTGGTCGACAACGGCGACCTCGACGGTATTGCAGATGTCAACGATGGCTCCAACGGCGGAAAGACCGAGCTGATCATCAGCCTCAAACGCGACGGCAACGCCAACGTGGTGATGAACAACCTGTTCAAGCTCACTCAGCTGCAGTCCACGTTCTCGATCAACATGGTCGCCCTGGTGAAGGGCGTGCCCAAGCAGATCACGTTGCGCGACGCCCTCGTTGCCTACGTCGACCATCAGGTCGAGGTCATCACTCGGCGAACCCAGAACCGGTTGAAGAAGGCCAGGCATCGCGAGCACATCCTCGAAGGCCGCATTAAGGCCCTCGATGTCATCGACGAAATCATCAAACTCATTCGTGCAAGCGATGACGTCGGCATTGCTCGTGATGGCCTGATGGCGACACCGTTTGAATTCTCCGAGATTCAGGCCAACGACATCTTGGACATGCAGCTCCGTCAGCTCACCCGGCTTTCGAGAGTTGACCTGCAGACCGAACTTGATGAGCTGCGTCTGAAGATCATCGACCTGCAAGACATCCTTGATAATCCCGATCGCCTCAACACGGTCATCAAGGAAGAGATCACGGTAATCCGCGACAAGTTTGCGACCGATCGTAAGTGCGAGCTGACCTACGACATCGGCGAAATGTCAATTGAAGACCTCACCGACGACAAGGAACTCGTCATCGTGATGACCGAGGCCCAGTACGTCAAAGCCGTACCGGCTGGCTCGTTCAAGACGCAGGGCCGCGGCGGTCGTGGTGTCTCGGGCGCCAAGTTGAAGCTTGACGACATCGTGCGTCACGTGATCTTCACGACGGCGCACGCGCACCTCCTGTTTTTCTCCAACCTGGGCAAGGTCTATCGACTGCGAGCACTCGACGTTCCCGAGCGCGAGCGGACGGCCAAGGGCATGCCGATCGTCAATCTCTTGCCGCTCATCCCGGGTGAGCGCGTTGAAGCAATCATCGACACCCGTGAGTTCGGTATCGACCGCTACCTCTTCTTCGCCACGAAGAAGGGCACGGTCAAAAAGACGACCTTCACCGAGTACGACAAGAGCCGTCGCGATGGCTTGATCGCCATCAACTTGAAGGACGGCGACGAACTCGTCAAGGTCATCGAGACCAGCGGTGACGACGACATTTTCATGGTGTCCGGTGGCGGTATGACGATTCGCTTTAACGAGAACGATGTCCGCTCCATGGGTCGTACAGCGGCTGGCGTGCGTGGCATGAAGCTGAAGAACGATCAGGATCGAGTCGTGTCTGTCGATGTCGCCCGTGACGACACATCTATTCTGATCGTGACCGAGGCGGGCTACGGCAAGCGGACAGAGCTCGAGAGCTTTAACGTCCAGGGCCGCGGTGGCCAGGGTGTTCGCGGCATGAAGCTCACCGGTAAGAAGGGTGAGGTCGTGGCAGCCTTTATGGTCGGTATCGACGACGAGATCGTTGCGGTGTCCGAGTTGGGCCTCACGATCCGCATGCAGGTCCGCGAGATCTCTGAACAGGGCCGTAGTGCAACCGGTGTCCGAGTAATGAACATGGATGACGGTGACACCGTGAGCTCTGTTGCATCGATCGTTGTCGGCGAAGGCGACATCGAAGGCGACATCGAAGGCGATATCGCCGCCGACACCAGCGCAGACGACTGATCCAGCCAACCTCACTCTCGGCCGGCCCGTCTCGAAGGCGTGAGATAGATACGCACCTATCTCTGGCCTCTACTGTTTTTGGTACCCTGATCGAATCGGCCTCAGGGTCTCCTCGCTGCTTGAGCAGCCTCCTTCAAATCGAATGAGTGGAGATGCTGATGAAGCAACGACGAAACGATGCCGGTCAATCGGCCGCATTCCTGTTGGTGGTCGTGGTGGCGGTGGGAATCGCACTCATGAGTGCCCTGGTCGAGTTCGGCGCAATTGCCCAACAGCGCGCGCGTGCCCAGACCGCAGCCGACGCGGCCGCATTGGCATCGCTCGACGGCGGGGCCCCGGCGGCTTCGACGTACGCAGAACGCCATGGTGCAATGGTCGTGTCCTGGATCCGGGGTCCGGAATCACATCAGGTCACGGTGGTCGTCCGCTTGGGCGACACCACAGCGACAGCCCGAGCAACGAATGCACCGTAATGTCGACCCGTGTAGCAATGCGCCTATGCGGGTGAAGCCATGTTGCTTGACGGGATCATCGCCGGTGGGTTGCGTACACTCGGCGAGGTGAGTGCCACCGAAGAAGAGCTTGATTCGTCGAGGGCTGACGAGGTCGTTGAGGAGCTCATCGACGATGATCAAACGCTTGATGTCCCGGCCATTGTCTTCGCGACCGAAGGTAGCACGGGCAGTGGCAGCGCGGACAGTGATGCTGCGGACAGTCACGGCGCTGAGGCCAAAGATGCTCAGATCCCCGATCGCGAGGCGTCAGACGACATTCTCGAAGAGCTTCGTCGTGCCGACATCGACGGGCCGGTCGTCGATGCCGCCCCGCAAGACGACACCACGTCCGGTCGGCGTCGGCCGAAAAAGCCCTTCGACTACGACCCGGCGCCGGTTCCAGTCCCGCTCAAGGTGCCCCGGATTCTCGGTCGCAAGGCGCGTGTCCGCAAGGTCACGCGAGTGGTCCGCCACGTTGATCCGTGGTCGGTGTTCAAGATCGCGATCATCGCGAACATGGTGTTGTATTTGACCGTGTTGACCGCTTCTGTGCTGCTGTGGAACGTTGCATATGCGACCGGTACCGTCGAAAACGTTGAGCGATTCTTCGAGTCTTTCGGCTGGCAGTCGTTCGATTTCAATGGTGGCGAGATCTACCACGCCGCCTGGATCGCAGGGCTCTTCGGAGTCCTTGGCCTGACTGGCCTCGCTTTGCTCCTCGCATCTCTTTTCAACCTCATCACAGATCTGGTCGGCGGTATTCGGTTTACGGTGCTTGAAGAAGAAGTCGTCGAATCACGGTCATCGCCGATGCGCCGTTTCGTGGTGCGCCGTCCGGAGCCCGAGATCCCTGCCGTGTTCAACGATGCTTCTGGCCCGATCATTCTCGAAGCGATCGTCGATGACTCCAGTCATATCGAACGCTGACGACCGTTTTTGTGTTTGATCGCACTGGTCGAGAACCGCGCGGTGTTGATCCGACTGTCGGCCGATAACGTCTCGTACCTGCTGGGGCTATAGCTCAGTCGGTTAGAGCGCATCGCTGATAACGATGAGGTCCCTGGTTCGATTCCAGGTAGCCCCACTCCAGTAACGAGACCCCCGAGCAATCGGTGGGTCTCGTTTCGGTTTTCAGCCAGCGTGGCGCTGTGTACGACGAGCGAGGTTGCATTCGCGTCGTGGGCCGAACATGCTCTGCTGATGAAGCTCCTGCGAGGTGCGATTTCGGCGATTTTGTTGGCTGGTACGTTTGCTGCGTGCCTTCGAATCCGCGGCACTGGCGGCACGCCCCCGCAGCATGGTGGTTGGCGGCCGCTTGAGCTGCCGGACCGCTGATGGCCAGCCGCGTCGCGCTCGTCGGCAACGGTGTCACCGGCGGCCGCATTGCAAAACGACTCAATTTTGTCGCGCCCGGCTGCCAGGTGATCCAGGTTGATCCACGTGGCGATATGTCAGCGGCGCGTGGTGCCGACGTCGCAATCCTGGCGCACGGCGGCCCGCAAATTCGATCAGCAACTCGTCTGGTCGCAATGGGCGTGCCCATCGTGTCGGTCACCGACAGGGTCGCTGATGTGCAGGCGCTGCTCGAACTCGACGACACAGCCCGCCTCCAGGGTGTCCCGCTGGTTGTCGGGGCTGGGATGTCTCCAGGGTTGACCGGTCTCTTGGCGCGTCACCTTGTCGGGCAACTTGAGTCGTGTGACGAGATTCATGTCGCCGTGCACGGCACTGCCGGCCCTGCGTGCGCGCGCCAGCATCACCGCGCACTGGCTGGGCATGCGCATGGCTGGCACGATGGTGAGCCGATTGTCAAGCCGGCCGGCTCCGGCCGAGAATTGTGTTGGTTCCCTGAACCAGTCGGTGCCTACGATTGCTATCGGGCCGAGTTGCCGTCACCGATGCTGGTCCACCAGAACTTCCCCGAGGTCCGTCGGATCAGCGCACGCGTCTCGGCAAACCGACGTGACCGCCTCACCGCCCGCCTCCCGATGCTCAGACCACCCCACAGCGAGGGCGGGGTCGGTGCCGTTCGCGTCGAGGTCCGCGGACGTGCTGCCACGGGCGAGCGAATCACGCTGATTGCCGGCGTGGCCGAACTGGTCGCGACGAGTGCCGCCGCGACGGCGACTGCATTTGCCGGTGCGGTTCTCGACGGGTCGCTCCGCGCTGGCGTCGTTTCCAGCGGCGCCGCTGAACTTGACACCCTCGGCCTGTTGCACACCATCGAGCGGCTCGGTGTTCGCCTCCAGGAGTTCACCGGCATCCCACAACTCAGCCCGGAAAAGAAACCACATGACTGAGACCAGTGTTCCGACGCCCGACTCGACCAGCCTCTCGATGCCGTGGCTGCCAGAGAGCAAGGTCGTTGTCATCGATGGTCGGGGAGAATTCTTTATCCGGCACCATGAGCATGCCGATTCGTCGGCGCCGACGGTGCTCCTCCTTCATGGTTGGACAGCGTCGAGCGATCTGCAGTTCTTCACGGCCTACAGGGCGTTGGCTGCGGTCTGCTCGTTCGTCGGCATCGATCATCGTGGTCATGGTCGTGGCCTTCGGACACCGGCCTCTTTCACGCTGGAAGACTGTGCAGACGATGCTGCGGCTGTCGTTCGTGAACTCGGGATCAGCGGCGTCACCGCGATTGGTTACTCAATGGGTGGGCCGATCTCGATGCTGCTCGCCCGTCGCCATCCGGACCTCGTTACCGGTCTGATCACACAGGCCACCGCCTTGGAGTGGAACGGCACACTGCGTGAGCGGTTGCAGTGGAGATTCCTTCCGCTGATCGGATCAGCGTTGCGGTCACGCGTGGCCGGCCGATTCATGAAGCGGTTCCTGGAGAAGATGCTGGCAGACGGTCATTCGCTCAACCGTCTGGTCCCCTGGTTGCGTGGCGAGAGTCAACGTGCCGACATCGGTGCGGTCACCCAGGCTGGTCAGGCGCTGGGCAAGTACGACGCCACATCGTGGGCTCCGTCGCTGGGGATTCCTGCAGCCATGCTGATCACCACGAACGATCGACTCGTCCGGCCCCGTAAGCAGCGTGCGCTGGCCAAGGCCCTGGGTGCCCAAACCCGGGAAATAGCCACCGACCACCTCGCGCCGTGGGAAGCGCCCGATCAGTTCGCTTCGTTGACCGTTGAACTGCTCTCGATGGTGACTGCATCGCCAGAGAGCTGACCCACCTGGAGCGAGAGACGTTCGATCATTTCGCTCATTTGGTCGAGACGATCACCGATGTCTTCGCCGGTGACCATGTCGGTGAGCGATACCCGAACGCTGGCGATTTCTCGTGCGAGGAACTCGGTGTCGGCCTGAGTCCGTTCGGCAACTTCACGGTCGGTCTCTGATGTCACGCGGTCGCGCCGTTCTTGGCGCGACTGTGCGAGCAAAATTAGCGGTGCAGCGTACGAAGCTTGGATCGAGAGCACCAGGGTGAGCAGCACGAGGCCGCGGTCCCACGGGTCGAATTGCAGGTCGCGTGGGGCAAACGCGTTGTGGATGATCCACAGGCTGACGACAACTGTCTGCCACACCAGGAAGCGTGCGGTGCCGAGGAAGTTGGCAATCGATTCTGCGAAGCTACCGAACGCATCGGAGTCATAGGTGAGGCCCAGCCGCCGGCGAGAGCGCGGTGCGGTCAGATCTTCGCGCCGCTTCACGACTTGCTCACTTCGGGTGTCGGGCTTGGCTTGCGTCGGGTGCGCCATGCCGGGCCGAGCATCCGGTCGATCACGTCATCGACGGTGACGGCGCCGAGCAGGCGGCCTGCGGCGTCGCAGACGGCAACAGCGAGCATGTCGTAGCTGGCCAGACGTTCGGCGACATCACGGTCAGATGTGTCAGGCGCGACGATCGGCACATCGTCGAGCAATCGACCAATTTCCATGTTCGGTGGTTCGCGCAGCAGGCGCTGCATGTGCGCGATGCCGAGGAACTTGCCGGTCGGGGATTTGAACGGTGCGTTACACACGAAGACCTGGGCGGCGATACTGACGACCCAGTCAGGGTGGCGTATTTGGGCGAGTGCTTCCGAGACGGTGACGTGTGGGCCGAGGATGATGACCTCCGGTGTCATCAGGCCGCCTGCGGTGCCTTCTTCGTACGACAGGAGCCGGCGGACGGTTTCAGCGTCCTCGTCGCCCATCACGTCGAGCATCTCTTGCCGTTTGACCTCGGACATCTGGCCGAGGAGGTCGGCAAGATCGTCGAAGTCCATCTCGTCGAAAACGCCTTCGAGTCGCTCACGGTCGAGGCTCTCCACGATGCGCACCTGTTCGGCCTCGGTCAGCTCTTCGAGAACATCGGCGAGTCGTTCGTCATCCATTGCTTCGGCGATCAGACGACGTTGTTCGTTGGGGAGCGAGCGCACGAACGCAGCAACTTCGGCCGGGTGGAAGTCGCGCAGGCGAGCGGCCTCGGCCTGCATCTCGGTTGGCTGATCAAAGAGCGCAGGCACCTCTTCGAAGTCGACGAGTCGATACGTCGATCGTCGTCGCAGCGTGTTCTTAGCGGTCAGGCGGACCTTGTCGATTTCCCACCAGCTGGATCGACCGTCGGACTTGCGGCGCATTGCAATGTCGCTGACGATCTCGGTTCCGACCTTGCGATCGATCAGCTCGGCGTTGATCAGCACCTCGCCGGGCCTGGGCTTGAACGGGTTGAGATCGATGTCCCAGCTTTGCAAGCGAGCACCGTCGCTGTTCAGCTCGGCGATGCGGTTCGCGTTGACGAAGATACGTCTGCGCTGGCTTGATGCGACGAAGCCGACGATGCGCGGTGGGGTGTCGGGCTCGCCGTTCGTGCCGGGTCGGCCCGGGATTGCTACGAGGTCTTGGATCCGTCCGATTGGCGAACCACCGGCGTCGAGCAGTGGAAGACGCAGCACACGAAATGCGTAGATCAGTTCGCCGGCCATTTCGTCAGGTTACTCGGGGTGCCCGACCGGCCCTGGTGTCTGCCCGTATCCTCTCGCACTGTGGCGGACGCTGACGATCGAGAATCCGGCGACCCAACCTTGTCGACGCTGAAACGCCCGCCGGTGTGGTGGCATCGCCACCTCGATTCCGAAGAACGCCAGCGCGTGATGGCTGAACTTGGCATCAAGCGGCAGGAACACTGGGGCTTCCGCTTTACGACGATGCTGACGTTGTCCGTGGTGGTTGCGGTGATGGGCCTGTCGGCTGACTCTGCGGCCGTGGTGATCGGCGCCATGCTGCTGGCTCCGTTGATGCAGCCTGTCTTGGCAACTGCTGCATGCATTTCGATGGCGCTCTTCCGGAAGTCGTTGGGATGGTTCGGCATGATCGCGCTGGCAACGCTTTGCGCAATCGCGTTGTCCTACGTGTTGGCGGCGTTGTTCGTGAATGGCGATCTGCCGCGCGAGGTCACCAGCCGCACTGCCCCGGACATCCGTGACCTTGTTGTCGCCCTCGGGGCCGGCTTTGCCGGCGCGTACGCAACGGTTCGAAAAGACGCATCGTCATCGCTGCCAGGCGTGGCTGTCGCTGTGGCGCTTGTGCCGCCGCTGGCTACCGTTGGAATTTCGCTTGAAGCCGGGCAGATGACGTTTGCTCGCGGCGCAATGCTCCTCTATACGACCAACCTGGCGGCGATTGTTTTGGCAGGTGCGATCGTGTTCGTGATCACTGGGTTTGTACCGCCGAAGCGCTTGGCAATGATGGGCACCCGTTCACTCGCTGTCGGTATTGGCGTTGCGGCGTTGTTGGTGGCGATCGCTATTCCGCTCTACCGAGCGTCGACGTCGGCAGTCGAGGCGAGTGATCAACAGGTTCGAGCGCAGTTGCTCGTGTCTGACTGGTTGGCCACCACCGAGACGACGAGTTCGGACATTACGTTCGATGGAGATCGCATCTTTGTCAACGTGACGAGTTTCGAAGAGCCGATTGATGAGCAGTCGATGGTTGAACTGATGCAGGCCGAGTTTGGTGCTGACAGGATCGTGTCGACTGCGTGGGACAAGGTCGAGCGTTTCGAGGCGGTCACGACGACGACGGAACGGCCGCCGTCCGAAGAAGAGCTTCGGCTCGTTCGAGTCCAGGCAGTGGTGCAGGCCTGGTTGCTCGACGGTGGACCGCCCTCGGGCCGTCGCCTCGACGCGCTGTCGGTCGAGGGGAACGTGGTGCGTGTGGATGTCAGCGGTGTTGGCAACGCCCCGTCGGTGCAGGCGCTGGGTGCGCGCCTCGACGCAGAGTTTGCCGAGACTCTGGTCGTCGAACTGACCTGGCTCGAGCGTCAAGAAGTGGCGCAGGGCGAACCCGAGCCCACCCCGGATGAGGTCCTGTCTCAGCGTGTTGGCGTGGTCGCCAGGGCCTGGGCGACAGGCAATGGCCTGGTCTTGCAAAACCTCACGGTGATCGATGGGCAAGTGGTTATCGAAGTGACCGGCCCCGAACAACCCAACGCAGCCGGCGTGGTCCAAGCAATCGGCGAACTTCTTAGCCCCGACGGCACCGTTCAAGTCCTCTTCACACAACGTCTCGACATCACCACGACGACAACCACCACGACGACAACCACCACGACGCTGGCCCCGATCCCCCAAACCCCGATCTAGCTGGAAGGGACTGGGTGTCAGGTGAGCGCGGCGACTTCGACGAGGGTGTCAGAAAAGGCGACGCCGCCGCCCCATTCGGTCAGGGTGTCATTGGTCAGGGCGTTGGCGGCCTTGCCGTCGGGGTGATCTTGCATCCACCAACCCCAAGGGATGGCGACAACGCCGGGCCGGAGTCGCGTGGAGATCTTCACCGGGAGCTGAACCGTCGCCCGTCCGTTCCACACGCGTGCGGTCGCACCGTCGACGAGTTGCCGAGCGGCAGCGTCAATGGCGTCGAGTTCGACAAACGGGCCACCTTCGGCTGGACCGTGCTTCGGGAGGTGCGAGTACCCCGAGTTGAGAAACCGAGCGTGGTGCTTCGGGGTGAGTAACTGCAGTGGGTACAGCGCGACGAGTGCGGGGTCGCCGCCGGGCCCCTCATTCGGTGCAATGTAGGTGGGCACACGCGGTTGACCCATTGCTTCGAGTTCGTCGGAGGCGAGATGGAGGCGACCTGATGGAGTGTCGAAGTCGCCGTCGCCGAAGGGTCGACCGTCGGCTGGGTATGGCGCTTCTTGCCACATGGTGTCGCGTAGCCCGTCGAGGTCGAGGTCGGGAGCACCCTCACGCATGAGGGTCTCGTCGTCGTCGAACAGTGCCGGCTCGGTGTAGCCCATCGCACCAGCGAGACGGCGGAACAGCTCGGGGTTGCTGACGCTCTCGCCGAGCGGAGGAATCGCCGCATTGTTGTAGTTGGTGTGCAACGAACCCCAGGAGAAAACGATGTCGTCGGCTTCGATTTGGGTGGTCGCCGGGAGCACGATGTCTGCGTATTTGGCGGTGTCGGTGAGGAACTGTTCGTGCACGACGGTGAAAATGTCATCACGCAGGAGGCCCTGCTTAATCAACTCTGCGTTCGGTGTGGTGACGACTGGGTTGCAGTTCCAGTTGATGAACGCATGCACGGCGGGGCCGTCGTTTTCTCCGGCATGAGGGTGCGTGAGAATCTGACCGAGCCGGCTCATGTTGAGTGTGCGGGAATTGCCGACCTCGAGGTCGGGTCGGAGAATGGCGTCGACGTCCATCTGGCACTCGGTCCAATCGCCGGTGCTCTTCGAGACGCCGCCACCGCGCTCGGCCCAGGCGCCGGTGAGGGCGGGCAGGCAGCTGAGTGTGCGGTGAAACATCGCACCGTTTTCGTGGTGTTCGGGGCCGATCAGCGTGCGAATTCCGGCCGGGCGCACGGTTGCGTAGTCGTGAGCGAGCTGTGTGATGACGTCGGCGGGTACACCGCATGCGTCAGCAGCTCGTGCGGGCGTCCAATCAGCAACCTCATCCTGGAGTTCGGAAAAGCCCAGCGTGTGGGCATCAATCCATGCCTGATCGGTGAGTTCGTCGCGGATCAGTACGTGCATCATCGCGAGAATCATGGCGATGTCGGTGCCGGGGAACGGCTGAATGAACTGGTCGCCCCGTGCTTCGTCGATGGCGTCGGCGGTAACGGTCCGAATGGGGTCGATGACGACGAGGCGCGCCCCGTTGGCTCGGGCCGCCTCGATGGTTGGCCACAGGTGCCGGTTGGTGAGGCGAGTGTTTGTGCCCCAGAGAATCAGCAGCTTCGAGTGCAGGTGCTGCATCGGGTCGATGCCGCGGGGCGAACCTACTGTCTTGGCCATACCGACACCGACGGTGACGCCGCAGATGTTCCGGTCGAGTTTGGTCGCGCCCATGTGGCCGAAGAATCGCCCGCTCAGCCCCATCAGAGCAAGCATGCTCTGGTTGCCGGCGTCGGAGTAGGGGAGCACCGCTTCGGGGCCGTGTTCGCGAATGACGCGGTGGAGATTGGTTGCGATCTCGGTGAGGGCGTCGTCCCAGCTGATCTGCTCGAAGTCGCCGGCGCCCTTCAGACCGACTCGGCGCATCGGATGCAGCAGTCGGTCGGGAGAGTAGACCCGGTCGAGGAATCGGTTGACCTTGGGGCACAGCTCGCCCGCCGAGTATGGATGGTCGGGGTTGCCGCGTAATTTGACGGCAACGGGCCCGGCCGGGCGGTCTTCGACCGTGACGATCCAGCCGCACGAATCGGGGCAGTCGTGGTGGCACGTGCCGTTGATCGTTCGCGTGGCGGCGGGCTTGAGCACGTCGGTCATACATCAAGCGTACGGCTGCCCGGCAGGCGCGGCTGTCCGCGCGTCCGAGCGGCGTGTCATGCTGGACCACAATGAGCTCCGATGTGACCCGCATGATCCTGATCCGCCACGGCCAGTCGGCCTCGAATGCGGGTGGGTGGTTGAGCGGTCAGGACACATGTGGCGGCTTGACCGACCTGGGCGTTGCCCAGGCCGAAGCCTTGCGCGATCGGCTTGCGGCCGACCCGTCGATGACACCTGATGTCGTGCTGGTGTCGACAATGCGGCGTGCGGTCCACACTGCTGAGATCATCTCCGAGCCGCTCGGCATCGTGCCTGAGCAGCATGCCGACCTGATGGAGCGCACCTCGGGCGAAGCTGAAGGCATGAAGATTGCCGAGTACACGGCAAAGTACGGCATCGCGCCGTGGACCGACTGGGAGAATCCGCTGTCACCGGGTGGTGAGTCAG